>CAYTDF010000113.1:8909-10831 GCA_964436365.1 uncultured bacterium
GAACGCGCCGGAGCCCTAAGACACCGCAAGCGCCTTGGAACGCGCCGGAGCCCTAAGACACCGCAAGCGCCTTGGAACGCGCCGGAGCCCTAGGAAACGCACGAGTCATATAGGAATCCTCAAGAATATCGCCCAGTACACCCCTCCCGTGTTCCCGAGTGAAATTGAACCGCCAGGTTCAGTTTTGTATCGAGGGGCACGGGGATTCCGACAAACTCTCAGGAGATGCGCGAGTACGCTCGGTCAACCGTCGCCCGTCTCGCCTACGTCACGGCCGCACGGAGTCCTTCCAGGACGCGGTCGACGGCTGTTGGCACGGGATCGCTGCACATGGGCAGAAAGATGAGGGGACGGACCATCGCTTCCGTACGCGGAAAATCCCCCACCTTGTAACCCGGATAATCGCCGCATAACGGTCCCCGATTCCGTGTAAACAGATCGAATCCTTCCGCGTAGATCGGCAGTTGGTGGAGAAGCCCGTACGGATCTGGGGTCGCCGCGATGCCCTGGGACTGGAGACTTTCGATCACATCGGCTGTCGAGCGGCCTGGTGTCGCCTCGGGGAGATGTCGTATCGGCAGTGCGTAGTATCCCGCCCGCTCGGTTCTTGCGTACTGGCGAATCTTCTCGAAGCCGGGGATCGTCTGGAGCCCTTCTTCGATGCCTTCCACATACACGCGCCGCCGCTCGTTCAGCGCCGCGAGTTTCTTCATCTGGACCATGGCGATGGCCATACCGAGAGGGTGCGACCGGAATTTCATCCCGATACCGAGCGGCTGATATTTCTCGTACCGCTCCGCGACCAGGTCCACGCCCGCGATTCGGTTCACCTGTCCCAGGAGGCACGCTCGCTCGTAAGCCTCTTGATCGTCGGTTACCAACATGCCGCCCTCACCGGCGCTGACGGGTTTCGTCCCTTGGAAACTCCAGCACCCGACGGCGCCGATCTTCCCGCACATCGTCCCGTCGTATTTCGCTCCGTGGGCGTGGGAGCAATCTTCGACGATCGGGACTCCGGTTTCGCGGCTGATGGCTGTGAACGCGTCCATGTCGCAGACCGACCCCCAAAGATGAACCAGAACGATGGCGCGTGTCTTCTTCGTGATGCGCTTCTTCACGTCTTCCGGATCGAGCAACAATGTTTCCGGGTCGGATTCCGCAAAAACCGGACGCGCACCCAAAAGAGTCGCCGGAGCGATCGTGCATATCCATGTATACGTAGGACAGATCACTTCGTCGCCGGGGCCGACACCGAGCCCGAAATAGGCGCTATACAGAGCCGACGATCCGTTCATCACGCTGAGTCCGTAGCGGCTGCCGATGCTCTCCCGCCACTCTCGCTCGAACTGCCGGACCGTGGGTGTCCCACCGGAGAGTTCGTTCCGAAGCGTCATCTCGTGGACCAGTTGGGCTTCCTCTTCGTCGACTTGCACCCAGCGATCCAACTGTTCGCTCTGCGGCGTTCCCGTCTGGGTCCATACACGTCCCGCGTCGGTTTCTGGTGGGCTCTTCTTCGCGCTCATCTAGTGCCTCCGATTCAAGCGTCACGATGTGGGATACGGATTGTCCCCACAAAGTCTTCTTATTCTACAATCGTGCCGATACGTAGCCAGGGCGTGGTGTTACTCGTGGCGAACTCAACGTTCTCGCCGCCCAAGACGTAGAGTTTGTCGTTGAGGATGACCACGCGCACATCGTTGGTGGGCACCGGGAGCACGCTGGGCAGTATTGTCCAACGATCCGTTTCCGTATCGTACACAAGCACAAAGGGGCAGTAATACGATGTGTACCGATCCGTCTTTTCGTACTTCGCTTTCAGCTCGGGGCTGAAATCCGAAACATCGGGCGCGCCGCCCACCATGATGATATAGCGGTCCTTATACACGCAGCAATCCATGCCGGCCACGCGATACGGCAGCGGC
>CAYTDF010000114.1:0-653 GCA_964436365.1 uncultured bacterium
GGCGAACTCGGGCCATAGCTCTTTCAAAGGACGGATCGCAGGTCTTGGTCGCCGGCTATTCGAGAACTGGCGGTAGACGGACGAGTCTGTGGGATATTAAGAGCGAGAAGTTGTTGAACACTGTCAATCATAGCGACCCGGTGTGGGCGCTTGCCGTCTCACCTGACGGACAGAACGTACTTCTCGGAATGAACCAAGGCGAATTGGAACTCTGCACATTCCAGAGTCGTGAGACTCTGCGTTCCTTTGAAGGACAGCCGGACGACGTGTATTGCGTCGCATTCGTTGCGGATGGCACACAGTTCGTGGCCGGCGGCGCCGATGACGACGTGCGGCTGTTTTCCGTGGAAACCGGAGAGGTTCTACATACGTACGAACACGGGGTGGGAGCGACGTCCCTGGCCGCGTTCCCCGACGGCTCCAAGATTCTCACCGGAACCTATGAGGGAACCGCACGGATTTGGGATGTGAAGACAGGGGAGGTCTTGTGGACCTGCAAACAGGTCGGAGAGATAACGGCGGTGGATGTATCCTCCGGCGGCACGATGTTCCTGACCGCATGTGCCGACGGTATCGCGCGCGTGTGGGATTTGGGCGGTTTCTCCACTGAGCCGGGGATTTAGGGCTCACCTCGCCAGAGGATGGGACCCAGG
>CAYTDF010000114.1:663-10777 GCA_964436365.1 uncultured bacterium
ACTACATGAAACCTCGTTGAACGGGCGTGAGTTTTGTCCGAATCACATCTCCAGATCGATCGTCAGGGCTTTGTAGATTTTGAGCTCGGGGACGGTCATCAAGATTCCGTCTTCAATCTCTTCCCAGGGGATCACGCCGCTTTCTTCGGTCGGGCCGATCGCTCGAACCGCCTTCACCTTCTCCCCCGGAGAGAGCGGAACCGTGATGCGGATATCCGTCGCCACCACCGGCTCACTCGCAGAGCGTATCGGGAGCCGGTAGTTGACGGCATGAACCACGATTCTCTCAGGGTGCCCCGGCCGCGCCGGGAGCCTGTAGGGATGAATATAGACTCCATCGTCAGTATCCGCCGGACTCCAACGCAACGGTTCGCCGAGAGACTCTTCCAGCCGCTGGATAAACCGTTCGCCCAGATCGACCCCGTCCCTGATATCTTCCCGCCTGGCTTGATTCAAGAAATCTCTCGCTAGAGACAAAACGTTGGCGCGTTCCTCCATCAGATTCCAAAAATCAGACCGACGCAAAGGAACGAGTTTGTCGTCCAATCGAAGAATCTTGCCTTGACCATGATCGCGGCATTGGAACTCGGCACCGGGGGGACAGACGCTTGCCAACGGATCGGTTTGGCGCGGCCTGGCGTACTCATCCTCGGTTCCGAAAGGTTCGACGATAACGAGATTCCCGCCTCGTTCCGCGTACTCGAGCAACGCATCAATCTGCGGTTCTTGCACGTAACGCAACATGGGTGCGATGACGGTTTCATACTGAGCCAGGGACTCGATACCCACTTCGGTGACGATGTCGAACGGTATCTGGTTTTCGGAAACAACTTTGACAAGACGGTGGACGGCCGCGAGGTGTTTGGGGAACTCGTAGTAGACCTGATCGCTCCAGAAAAGCAGGGCGACTTGGGCAGCCGAACGGCCGTCGTCCCACAGTTCGGCGTGTTCCTCAAAGAACGGCCTCCAACGTCGGCGCGACTCGTGTGCACCGGTGCCAGGTTGGATGAACGCCCCTCCGCCCCCAGCCGCAACCTCGGCTTCGGCCAGATCCGCCGCGCGGTCCTCCGACGCACCATACAGGAGCGGCGCGGCACGCGTACCCGCCGCCATGGCCCAGCGAAAGGCGAAGATGTTGGAAAAAATTACGCCGCTCTCCAGCGAGCCCGACCGGTGCATTTCCTCAAACAAGAGTATGTCCGACGTGGACTCCCAGCCGACCAAATCGATGCCATTGACGCGGCGCTTGTTGAGCCCGTCCAGGGTGGCCACCGAACCGATATTGGAGGTTGTGTGGAAATCGTCACCCCGGCCGAGGCGCGCGAAAGCGGTGCGCCCCACTCGCTTAAGCCGCGCATGGGTTCTGGCCATGCTGCGTGTCCAAAAGCGTTGCGTCTCGACCCAAAGCAGAAGATCCCGGGGGTCGGAGCAAGATCGGCGCATGATATCAGAGGAGCCGAATCGGCTTAGCAGACTCTCGGCGAGCGTGTCACTCTCCAAGAATTTCTGAAAATGCCGACGAAGGACGGTTTGAATGAACGAGTCCCTTTCTTCCTCGGGAACAGCATCCGGTTCCGCCGCGCCGAAACGCTCCGTGAGCTCGTTCTCGAAGTTGTCTTGAGGAGGAAACTCGCCGAGCGATCCTTGCATAAAAGACCGCAACAGACGCCAGTCGTCGTTCAGTTTGACCTGGCTCGGATCGGTCGCGCCGAGCATTCCCGCGAGTTTCGTATCCCACACGCCCGTCAAGTACGCCTCGAATGCGCCGAGAACGGTGCGCTCGAAGTCACGGTAGACGGTGGAGATGTTCAGCTCGCGGTGGTCGGCCGTTCCGAAGACCTTCCGAAGACCTTCCATCCCGTATTTGTCGAGAAGATCGATGTCAAACCGCTCTTGGCAGTACGGGCAATAGCAGTACAGCGTATTGACGTCGCAAAACATGCCATCGTAGCCAACCTCCGCGATCTGGCGCACGACGAGATCGAGATACTCCGACCAGGCAGGGTGATTGATGCAGGGATCGTAGTGGAGCGCGTCGGGCGGTCCACCGCCCAACGGCTGCGGTCCCCGAACTTGAGACCAGAGAGACGGGTCGGCCGCAGGCTTCGGCCCCAACCCAAACGCCCGATAATCATCCCAGTGGTCATAGAAATTGAAGAAACCGGTTCGCTTATCGGGGTGGCCAAAGAAAGCCATGATGTAGACATAGGGGATCAGTCGGTCGATGCCGGTGGCGCGTAGATTGGCGATCTCGCGTTTGACGCGTTCGATCTCTTTCGGGACTTGCCCTGGAGTGAGAATGTCGTTGCTGAAGAGTTCGCAACCGTAGGTGGGTCCCAGTCCACCTTTGAATGGAATGTTGTAGAAGATATGGAGGAGATCGGGAGGACTGCTCCGCAGGCTGTCGAGCAACGACTCGTCTTCGTAACCGGGTAGCCCGTTGGCCGGTATATAGTGCATGCAATACGTGAAAGGCACGGTGGTTTTGCCTGGCGCGGAGACGCTGCGGACAGCCGGGGGTTCAGCGGCGCTCACGGCGGTTGCACAGGCCACGATAAGAGAAACGATCAATTTGCGCTTCATGCTATTTCTCCGTGTTTTCTCAATGCGTTCTACGCGTGGCTCAAAGTCTTTCATGCCCCGTGGAAGAATGCCAGGGCTCAAATAACCGGCGCAGAACGTAGTCCGTATCCGTTAGCGGTCGAGAGCGCTGAGCTTGTCCTTAGAAATACGCGCTCCGATCTTCGCGCAGGCCTCTTGCATGGTTCGCCGTGTCGCAATCTCCGGATAATCGTCAGCCAAGACCTGAAGTTCCGCCAGATTCTCCGGACCGCAGAGTTTCCCCAGTGAGTGGGCCGCCATCTGCCGTGTGCTCACCGCATTCTGCAAATCGGCCAGCGTTTTCAACAGAGCGGGCACGGCGCGTGGGTCGCCGATCTCACCCAAACCATACGCAGCGGCCGCACGGGGAAATGGCGCAATCGCCTTGTAGACAAGCGCGTTTGGAGGCTGGTGAAACCCGTAACTGCCCTCGGTGGGATCCTGTTCGAGCATGGCGACTAGCAGATCGACCGACCCCCGATCGTGGACTTTCCCCAATGCCCGGAGCAAGAAAAAACAGACCCACGAACGTTTCCGTGAAGGCGGTTCGGCACGGTAGCGTTCCAACGCGACCCGGACCCGTGGCGCATAGCGGTCATCCAGCATCACAACCGCAATGGACTGCGCGGCCCGCGCTTCGGGCGACAACGGTTTGACTTGGGTCGCGGGCGGCGAGACGGAAACCGCCTCCATCAAGGAGGGGTCGGCGACAGCCATCGGGTCGCCGAGGACGGCGAGAGAGGTCTCGATCACGGAAGAGGCGCGGCCCGTACGTTGCACGACACGCCCGGCGAGGGTCTCGTATCCATCGCATTCGAGCAGCATGGCGCGGTCGGGGTCGATCGGCACGGATCGTACAATTCCTGGAACGAGGGTCTCGATGTTTCGCGACGCCATGGCGTCGAACGCTTCGAGAATCCGGTAGTGGATTACTGAGGAATGACAACTTCGCAGCCAATCGTGATCGCCGGTCCACCAGGTGTAACGCCAGAACTCAAACAGTTTCGGATAGGCTTCGATGAGAACCGCTTCGGCTTCAGGCGTCGCGATCCAGCCCAGGGCCTCGGCCGCGGTGGCGGCCAGGTAGACGGGCCGTTGCAGCCAACCCAACTCTTGTTTGATTCCCGCCGCCGGGAGTTCGACGGTGGGATCGACGTGAGCGTACGTGTTGATAAGTTCTTTCAAGAGCGGCACGGCGTCGCGGTCTTGGAGGTATCCCAGAGCACGTAGCGCCGCGATCAGGTTGCGGAGTGGCCGGTCCCGGTTCTTGTCGACATAGTCGCGTAGCGCACGTCTGGCAGCATCGCCGCCAACATGCCCCAGGCTATCGACCGCGGACTGGACATCGACGTCGTCCTCACCCGCAAGCCGAGCGATGAGCTGGGTCTCGATTTGGGTCCAGTCGTAGCGCTGGAACCAGTCGCGCCACGCGCCAGCGGCGTCACTTTCCGGGGCGGCATAGGGATCGAACTCGACGGAACCACCCGAGAGATGCTCCAGGGCGACATTCGCGGCTTGTGCGACAAGCGGGTGTTCGTCGTTGAGAGATTCGAGCAGCCCCTTCACCGCATTGCGATTTCCGCAGGCGGAGAGCGATAGAGCCGCAGCAATACGTACTTCGGGCGAAGAATCGTCGAGCGCGGCGAGCAGTCCCTCGACCGCATTGCGGTCGCGGTAAACACCCAACCGCCGTGCGGCCGAAATTCTCTGTGGCGTACTCTTATCGGTGAGCTGAAGGAGAAGAGTCTCGACCGCCGAAGAGCGTCCAGCCACGAGAGGCTTGTCCGCCACTTCGCGGGCCAGCGGTCCCTGGGTGTATTGATTGATGTTCCCCGCTTCGCGGAATCGGTCGAGTTGCAGGTTGACGATTCCACCGTTGGCGGCATTGTTGGCGCGGTAACGGTGTGGCTCACCCTGTCCGGTCAGCGCGATCGCGTCGGACCGTGCGGCGAGTGCGTTTCCAGTCGCGCTGGGGCTGGCGGAGCGTGGATTGTGACATCCGGCGCAGGTGCGCCGCTCGCCCGGGCGAACGTACATCCAGGTGAGTTCGTTGAGGACGGCGCGTCCCTCGGCATCGATGGCCTGCAATGCAAGAGCGCGGTCGGCGGGCACGCGAGCGTGAAACGAACCGTCGGGCGCAAGCGGCACGGTGCCGAGTTCGACACCCTCCACGCCGATGTGAACGAGATGGTTATCGACCGAACGCAGCGTAAACGGTTTTCCTTCGTAGACGCGGATGGCTTTGATCCGCGAGAGATCGGCATCGCTCTGTTTGGTGTTGAAGACATTCTGGCAGAAAAGGTATCCGGTCTTGCCATACCGCCGCTCCTCCTTGGGGCTCACATGAGAAGCCATGACCGGTGGCTTGGCTCGAGGGCCGAGAAAGACGGGAGAATGCAAGTCGAAACCATCGGAGCTGTGCACCGAGACAACATCTCCGCTTTGCGTGTCCAGCACGCCGATGGAACCCCGGCGGGGTTCGGTGCAGAGCAACCTTCCATCGGGTAGCGGCGAAATATCAAAAGGCGTGAAAGCGGAAGGCAACCGCTCGAACTGACTGGTGCCGTTGCCAAATGCACCCGAAACAACGAGGCCATAGGTGGAGATGGCGGCAATTCGGCCATCGGGTAGAGGCGTCGGACATCCGAATCCGTAGTTGCGTAACCAAGAGGAGTTGTGCTCGGCCGCGCGGGAGCGTTCGTACTCAACCGTCCCCCGGTCCGCGCCGAGGAGGATCACGCCCCCAGTGCCATCGGAGCGGACTTGGTGGATCTGAGTCTCGACCTTGGCGCGTTCGAGGAAGTTGTCCGAACGAATAAAGGCCACGGAACCGTCGGCAGTCACCTGGGGATCGCGGTCGGCAACGATGTGGTAGGTCAACGGCTGGATGTTCTGGCCATCCGCGTCGCAGACGTAGAGAGAAGAAGCCACGTTCCCATGGTATTCATCGCGGCTGCCAACGCGCGTCGAACTGAAAACAATGCGCCCATCGGGGAGTTCGACCGGGCTGTAATCGTGGAACGGACCGTCTGTCAACGCGCGGAGACCGGTGCCATCCGACTGAATGCGGTAGATGTGAAAGAAACTGTCCCCTTCGGGAGCCATGGTGAAGTAGATCGTCTCACCATCGAAAGCGACACTGGGATCGGCAATGACCCCCTGGCCAGCATCACAAAGCGTTCGGAGTTGCCCCCCAGGTCGGGCAGGTACAAGTGTATGCAGGACATGCCCCACAGCGGCGGGAGAGGGGACGTCGTTTTCTGTGTAGGCGGCGGTCCCACTGACACGGAAGATGTTCAACAACGCACTGCCCAAGGGGACGAATCCCCGGACGAAGACAATGCCTTCGGGCCACTCGAAGTCGGCCGTTGGAGCCACGATGGAACCGCGCCCGTCATGACCGATGCGCGCGGGCGATATGGGTCCGGGATATTGGATGTCGCCCCAGACGCCACCGCCGATCGATCCCAGCACGGCCGCTGGCTTCCAAAGAGCGTCGTCGTGACCGGAGCCGGACCAACCGGATTCGCCCAGAAGTTCGACTGCCCATGACGCGTCAGTGCGAAATTCGACGATCGTGCCGTCGGCCTTCTGGATACGTGCGGCAGCGAGGAGACCCGCTGGGCCACCCATGTTGAGACCGCGAACGCCAATGGCGTTGCGCCCCGCAACCAACTTGTCCGTGATATCGTAGGTCTCGAACGACCGCCAGTAGCCGTCCTCGGGGCCGGTGTCGCTGCCCACGGCCTGCCCGTTGACGAACAGATCGTAGCCGTTGTCGGCGGTGATAACGATCACGGCCGCTTTGGGAGCGGCGATGAGTTCAAATGTCTTGCGGAAATAGCAGACAGGCTTGCCATCCATGCCCAGGGCTTTTGTGGACGCCCAAACCCACGACGCCCCCTTCAGCTCGGGCACATCCAAGGAAGGGGAATCAGCCGCCGCTCCACTCACTAGGCTTCCCATCGCAAAGAGCAGCACAAAAGCCACCGCCCCCACTCGTATCGAGCATCGGTTCAACAACATCACATTCCGCATTACTGACTCCCAAATTCGACTGCTGTGTTTGACCGGGCAGCATACAGGAAGAAAGATGTGTTTGCAGGTGGTGGGGTGTTTTGACTGGGGGGAGCGGTCGTGAGCCCCGAATGGCAGGCACCCTCGGGGGCTGTTTGCGGAGAGCGGCGCCACACCTGTAGAATCCCCGTGACACCGACGAACAGGTTGTGTGACCGCGTATCATGAAAGTTCTTTTTGTCTCGGCCAATACGGAACGAATGAACATGCCCGCCCTACCCTTGGGGATGGCCAGTGTGGCCACGGCGACACAAGAGGCCGGGCATGAGGTCGAAACAGTCGATCTCCTTTTTGCGAGCGAAACGAGTGCGAAACTCAAGAGAGCTCTCGAAGAACAATCCCCAGATGTCATCGGTGTATCGATACGAAATATCGACGATCAAGATCGAGAATCTCCCCAGTTCCTTTTGGAGAAAGTGAAAGAGGTCGTCGCGGATTGCCGTCGGTTCTCTGAGGCGCGTATCGTTTTGGGTGGGTCGGGTTATAGCCTCTTCCCGGAAAGCGCGCTGGCCTATCTGCAGGCGGATATGGGAATACAAGGCGAGGGCGAAACCGCGTTTCCCACACTACTCGAACATCTGACGTGCGACGCCGACCTCTCTGGAATCCCGGGTCTCTATCTGCCGGAGACGGGCCTGCAAGCGGAGCGAATGTTCGTCGAGAATCTGGACGCTCTGGCTTTCCCTGAGGATCGTCTTTGGCTGCCAGACGCCAGTCAAGATTTCTGGTTGCCATTCCAAACCCAACGCGGCTGCCCATTCAAATGTATCTACTGTACGACCGGCACGATCGAAGGCCGCTCCCCCCGTGCGCGGTCGCCGGAATCTGTGGTCGCGGAAATCGCTCGGCTGGCCGACTTGGGGTACGACCGCTTCTTCTTTGTGGATAGCACGTTCAACCTGCCCGCGGCGCGTGCGGAAGAGATCTGCCGCAGGCTCTCTGAGCGCCGTCTGGAGATCGCATGGCGGTGTATCGTCTATCCCCGTGATGTCAATGCGGCGTTGGTCAAACGGATGGCGGAAGCCGGGTGCGTGGAAATTAGTCTGGGTTACGAAAGCGGCGACGAGCGCATGCTGCGTGCGATGCGGAAGGGATTCACGCCGGACGATGTGCGCCAGGTGTCAAACCTGTTTGCGGAACACGGTATCCGGCGGATGGGATTCTTGCTTCTTGGAGGTCCCGGCGAAACCCGAGAGTCGGTCGAGACGAGTCTCGCGTTTGCCGATTCGCTGGATATGGAGATGACGAAGACAACGGTGGGTATGCGTATTTATCCCGGGACGGAGCTGGCGAGGCTGTCCGTCGAGGAGGGCCGGATCGCAAACGATACCGATATGCTTCAGCCGACGTTCTATCTCGCCAAGGGGCTTGAAGATTGGCTCCCCAGTCGCGTGGAGAGGTGGATGGCCGGGCGACTGAATACGACGGTCTAGCCGTTCCACGCATGGATGCCTGGGCGATGCGGGCCGGTTCGCAGTGGAAGTTTCTTGCACGGGCTTGTAGATTTCGCTTGTCAAGCCCGCACCGAGTTCGGTATTCTATCCACGGAAGCGGATCCCATCGGAACAAGTTCCACGAGGTGAGGTATGCGACGCCCGAAAGCCTTTACGCTGATCGAACTCCTGATTGTTGTGGCCATCATCGGAATTCTCGCGGCCATCGCCGTGCCCAATTTTCTCAACGCGCAGACCCGCGCCCGTGTGTCTCGAGCCAAGGCGGATTTCAACAGCATCGGTACGGCGTTGCAGAGTTATTTTGTGGACCGTCAAGCGTTTCCGCGAGACCAGATCGATAAGCCGTTCTACAAGTACCAACTCAATCCTTGCGGTTATCCTCTGACCACGCCGGTCGCGTACATATCCAGCCTGGACTTGCCCGACCCCTTCCTCAACGATACCGAAAGACTGCGTTTGGAGCCGGATTTTGGGGCGGATTTCACCGGCTCATACACCTACTTCAGCTATCGCAATCGATTCGGCGAGCTGCATTTGAAGAACTGCTACCTGAAAGAAAAGAAGGCTTTTGTCCTCATGACGTATGGCCCCAACTACAAAAGCGAAGGGCTCTTCGCCCTACCGGGCCGCATCGGCTGCCCGGACGCGCCGATCGGCAATACCTGGCCGGCCACCGAGTACAAAGCGAGCAATGGGCTGCGTAGCGCGGGAGATATTGCGTATTTCGGAGGGGATATGCCAGTCAGTGGCTTGAAGGGTGGGTGAAACCGGCTTCGAGAAGCCGGTTGTCCGGCACGGGAAGAGTCCTGTATTCCGTGCAGCCAACAAGCAAGTTCCACGAGGTACGGTATGCGACGCTCGAAAGCCTTTACACTGATCGAACTTCTGATCGTCGTGGCCATCATCGGTATTCTCGCGGGCATCGCGGTGCCGAACTTCCTCGCCGCGCAGACGCGCTCGAAAGTCGCTCGCGTGTACGCGGATATGCGCAACATCGAGACGGCCATCGAATCGTATAGCCTGGACCACGGGCGCTATGCGCACCATATCGCCAACGCCGGTCTGACCAGTCGCGACGGCCTGCCGGTATCGGTCTCGCTTCGGTATCAGACGATGTTCAGCACCCCCATCGCCTATCTCTCAACCACAAACATCATCAACCCGTTCCAGGATTTTCGCAAAGTTCGTGTCGCGCCCGGAACGGCGGCGCAAGACGCCACAAGCAGTTACGGCGGTAGTTATTCGTACTGGAACCGCCGTCAACACTCGGGCTTGACCGGCGACAAAAGACAATGGCTGCTGGTCACGCACGGTCCGACATCAATCCTGATCTATCAGGGGTTCCCCGAAAACAACAACCCCAATCAAGCGACGTACGACTTCAACAATTTCCGCAGCCGTGTCTATAGCAGCAGCAACGGCATGGTTTCCGAAGGCAACGTCGTCCGCCTTGGAGGCGACCTTTCCGGTTTCGAGAAGCTCGTGCAGTAGCGCGGGCTGGGTGAGGCAACACCTCACTCGCGGAGACTTAGAGATTGTAGCCGCTCTCACCATGCTCGATCTGGTCCAGGCCGAGGGATTCGCATTCCTCTGTGACACGTAACCCCATGGTCTTGTCCAAGACGATCAGCAAAACATAGGTAACGATGCCCGCAAAGGCCAAGGTCGCAACAACACCGATGACCTGAATCGAGAGCTGCGAGACGCTTCCGGTAATGAAGAAGCCTTCCTGCCCCTCATCGACAACCGTGGCGAAAAGCCCGGTTGCAATCGCGCCCCACATACCGCCGACACAGTGAACGCCAAAGACATCGAGCGCATCGTCATACCCGAACGAATGCTTGAGCTGAACACCGAAGTAACAGAAAACTCCGGCAAGAAGACCGATGACAATCGACCACATGGGCTCGACGAAACCGGCCGCAGGGGTTATGGCCACAAGACCGGCGACGATGCCCGAAGCGCCACCGAGGACACTGGGT
>CAYTDF010000115.1:0-10636 GCA_964436365.1 uncultured bacterium
AAATCAACACAGCAAAAACAAAAAACTATCCCAACACGACCATATACCCATCACGACCAACCTCTCGGCTGCGGCTGGCGCGCTGGGCGCGATCATCGTCAGTAAGATCGCGTTTGGAAAGTACGATGTCGGTTTTGCGCTAAATGGGGTTCTCTCCGGCCTGGTCGCGATCACCAGCCCCTGCGCGGATGTGGGGCCCGGTTCGGCGATCGTCATCGGTTTCATCGCCGGTATCATCTGTGTCTACTCCGTTCTCTTTTTCGAGAACATCAAGATTGACGATCCCGTCGGAGCGATCAGCGTGCACGGTGTGAACGGCGCGTGGGGAACGTTGGCTGCGGGACTCTTTGCTTCGGAGTCGTTTAGTGGAAATAAGGGCCTCTTTTTTGGGGGCGGGTTCGATCCCGTGATCGTCCAGCTCAAGGGGATCGTCGCCGTATTCATCTGGGTGTTCACGGCCTCCTTCGTCATATTCAAAGTCCTGGATATGACCATGGGGTTGCGGGTCGCACCCGAAGAGGAGTACGGCGGCTTGGATGTCGGCGAGCACGGCTCGGAAGCGTACGCGGACTTCACCGTCACCCCCGGGCACTGAGCGAACGATATCTATCGGACCGGTCTTGGAGGGTGATCTCTCTGAGAATCGACATGAACGATGTGGCGTGGCCTTTGGGTCACGCCACATTTCGTTTTCATTCTTCCATGTCGCTCGTTCGTCATCGCAGGGTGAACGACGAGCCTCATCGCTTGGCTTGCGCACAGAATGCCTTCTTGTCGCAGTGCCCGATGCAGTGACGCCCCCCCCCAATTCCCAATCGGTAACCCATTATCATTACTTATTGTCAGTAATACTTGTCGTGTCGAGAGGAGCAGGCACAGTCCTGTGTCTTCGCTTGCATATTTCGTTATACAAAAGTATAGTGGTATTATGGTTAATTGGATGGCCTAGCAGGCCGAGGTGGAATATGGTTGGGACTCTTTTTCTCTCATTGGTGGTAAGTCTGGCCGCTCCCGGCGGGCCGGAAAGCGGTGAAATCGGCCTCTTTGAGGCGATTCAAGAGGCTTTGGGCAAAAACCCGGCTGTCGACGAGGCTGAAGCCCGCATCGTGAGAGCGGAAGCCGGGGCCGACGAGGCGAAAAGCGCGTGGTGGCCCACGATTGATACGGATCTGGCCTACACCCGGGCGGATGCGCCGTCGATGGTTCTCTTTAAGAGCATCGACCAGCACGGTTTGAAGGCCGGGACGGATTTCAACCGGCCCGGCACGGTCGGCGATTTTGAACTGGGGCTGGGGTTGCGGTATTCGCTGTACCGTGGCGGGCGCCGGGTGGTGCAACAGCGGTTGGCCGCACTGCGGCGCGATGATGCCACCGCCTACAAACAGGGCGTTGAAAACGAACTCATCGCCTCGGTTATCCGTTGGTACTTCCGTACCTTGGAAGCCGGAGAGTTGGTGGGAGCGGCGCGGACAACGTGCGAAACCGTGCGCGCCGAACTCCGGGACGTGCGTACCCGAGTTGAGGGTGGAGTGGCGCTCAAGTCCGATCTTCTAGCGCTGGAAGTTCGCCGAGCCGAAGCCGCGCAGGCGCTCATTTATTCCAAAAACAAAGAGATTATGGCGAAAGAGACTCTCGCCAACCTACTGGGCCGCGAAGGGGCTTCGACGCTCCATCTGTCCGGAGACGAGTGGTGGCCGCGGCCGATTCCCGAGAGTGCTCAAGAAGCGGTTCCCCTGGCTCTGGAGAGCCGGTCCGAGTTGCAGCGGGCGGCACTCGGTGTCGAAATGGGACGGCTCGAAACGGAGTTCGAAAAGGGAACACTCTTGCCCGAGGCCGATCTTTCGATGCGCGGCTATGCCAACGATGACGATCTGGGGTATCGCGGCAACGACGTGAACTGGGTTTTGGGCGTTTCGGTGCGCTGGCCGGTCTTCGACGGTGGCCGCCGGAAAGCTCGGGTTCGTGCGTCGTCGTCGCGCGCCGTGGGTCTGGAGGCGTCACGTCGAGAGATGGCGCTGGGGATACGCCTGGATGTGACCGAAGCGTACGTTTACCTCTCCGACGCGCGGGCTCGGCATGAGGTCGCGCTCGAAGCCGTCACCTATGCCGAAGAGAATCTGCGGCTGGTCAAGAATCAGTTTGAGGGAGGCATGGCCACCGTCACCCGCTATCTGGATGCCGAGCGCGATCTCAACGCCGCTCGGGTTCGCGAAATCGCGGCTCGCTACCAACGCAATGAGGCGCAGGCCAACGTCGGGCGTTCGTTGGGCTGGTGCCAAGAGTGTGCCCGTGAATGGAAAGAGGAGGGTTCTGGTGTCTTCCAAAAGTAATGTCTGATTGAAAGACGCTGAACACCCGGTTACCGGGGGCACTTCGTGCGCCCTGACAGACTAAATTTCGAGAGGCGCTCTAATGATGGGAAGAGTCATCAAAACCTTGTTGGCTATCGTCGCGGCCGTCGCGGTGACCGGCATTGTTCTGGTCGTGGGTGGTTTCGTCCAGACCGGCCGCATCGAGCCCACCCAGTTGGAAGCGACGCGTGAAGCCATTGAAGTTACGCGTGTCGTGGAGGTCGAGCGGCGCATCGTCCCGGTTCTCGACTATGCGGTGGGAACGCTTCGGCCGCGCACGGAGGCGATTGTCTCCGCGCAAGCCAGCGGACGCATTCTCGAAGTCCTGGTCCGGGCGGGAGATCGGGTTCGTGCGGGTGAGGTTTTGGTGCGCCTGGATGCTCGCGAGCTGCAATCGCGCGTCGACCAGGCGCGGCGTCAGACAGAGGCGGCTTCCGCGGCGGTGAAAGGTGCGGAGGAGGGAAAGGCGGCCGCGGAGGCGGCGCTGACCGAGTCCGAGTCCAACTTCACGCGCGTCAAAGGATTGTTTGACAAAGAAGCGGCTACAAAAGCCCAACTTGAAGCGGCCGAGTCCACGTACCGGCAAAGCCAAGCGGGCGTTCAACAAGCGATCCAAAGCATCAGCGCCGCGCGTGCGGAACTGGCGCGTGCCGAAGAGGCGGTTCGCGAGGCCCGTGTGGGGTTGGGGTATACCACCGTTACCGCATCCGAGGACGGTGAGGTCTCACGCCGGGCTTGCGAGCCCGGTGATCTGGCTTGGCCGGGAAAGGCTTTGATCACGCTACAGTCTGAAGGCTCGCTACGTCTCGACGCGGCTGTTCGTGAGGGATTGATCGGGCGCGTGCCGCTCGGCGCGGTTGTGAAGGTTCGGGTCGCCGCCTTGGATAAGGATATTTCGGGGACGGTGGACGAGATTGTGCCTTCGGCCGACCCCATCAGCCGCACATTCTCGGTTAAGGTTGGAATCCCAGCGGCCGAGGGATTGTACCCCGGCATGTTCGGTCGATTACTGGTTCCGCTCGGTGAGCGTGAGGCGATTGTGGTACCCGATGAAGCGATCGCGCGCGTCGGACAGTTGGAGACGGTTCTGGTGGATGTCGACGGTCGTTGGGTGCGCCGCTATGTACGAACGGGTGGAGCGGTTGATGGAAGGATCGAGATTCTCTCCGGCCTCTCCGGCGGCGAGCGTGTGGGAATCCCCATGGGGATTCGCGGTAGTGAGGCGGCGTCATGAGTGAGCGGAAGACGGATTTTGTTCCGCGTCACGAAAACGCGGGACTCATCGGAGCGATTGTCGAGCGGTTTCTGGAGGGCCGTCTTTCAATACTGCTCATTATTCTCTCCACGATGTTGGGGTTGGCCGCGCTGTACATCACCCCACGCGAAGAGGAACCGCAGATCGTGGTTCCGATGGCGGATCTGATCGTAAGCGCGCCCGGGGCGAGTGCGGAAGAGGTCGAGCGCTTGGTGACAACGCCGTTGGAACGTTTGCTGTGGCAGATCGACGGTGTCGAACACGTCTACTCTACCTCGTGGCGCGACCGGGCGGTGGTCACGGTCCGGTTCTTCGTTGGCGAGGACCGCGAGGATTCACTGCTCAAACTTCACAACCGAGTTCAGACCCATCTCGACTTGGCCCCTCCGATCGTTCAGGGCTGGGCGGTTAAGCCGGTTGAGATCGACGATGTCCCGATCGTGACACTGACGCTCGCGGGAGAGGAATACAATGACCACGATCTCCGTCGAATCGGCGAAGAAGTTCTCGCCCGGCTCGACAGTTTGCCCGATCTCTCCCGGACGGAAATCGTCGGCGGCCGACGTCGCGCTATTCGTGTGGAGATCGACCAAGAGCGGCTTGCCGGTTACGGGCTTTCGCTACCCCGTGTTTCGGAAGCGCTACGGGCGGCCGACGCTTCTATTCCCGCGGGTTCGTTCGACCGTAACAACGCGTCTGTGAATGTGCGAAGCGGGCAGTTTCTCTCCACGATGGAAGAGCTACACGCCTTGGTGGTGGGTGTGCACGAGTCTCGGCCAGTGTACCTCCGCGACGTGGCCACGATCGTCGACGGTCCGGAAGAGAACCGAACCTATACCCGTTTCACCCTTGGCCCCGCCGGACATGCGCCGCTGGGCAAGCCCGGCCCGGTAGCCACGACTTCGCACGCGGTGACGTTGGCCCTGGCGAAGAAGAAAGGCACCAACGCGGTCCGCGTTGCCGAGTCGATTCACGAACGCGTTTTGGAACTCCAAGGTTCCGTGATTCCCGATGGGGTCCAGGTCTTCCTCACCCGCGATTACGGCGAAACCGCGAACGGCAAGGTTAACGAACTGGTCGAGGGGTTACTGATCGCCGTGATCACGGTGGTCGATCTCTTGGCGATCACGCTGGGCTGGCGCGAGGCCTTGGTGGTCGCCTTTGCGATTCCGATTACGTATTTCTTAACGATATTCTGTAACCTGCTGCTGGGCTATACCATCAACCGTGTGACCCTCTTCGCTCTGACCATGTCCTTGGGTCTTCTAGTCGACGACCCCATCGTCGATGTGGAGAATATCTACCGCCATTTTCGGCTACGAATTCGTTCGGCGCGCGATAGCGTTCTGGCGGCCGTGCACGAAGTCCGCCCCCCGATCATCTTGGCCACGCTGGCGGTCATCGTTTCGTTCCTGCCGATGTTCTTCATCTCGGGAATGATGGGGCCGTATATGCGGCCGATGGCGATCAATGTCCCCCTAACCATGCTGATGTCGACCGTGGTGGCCTTCACCGTCACGCCTTGGATGACCTACCGGCTTCTCCGCGGTGTTTACGAACGCACGGGAGAGAGCGGCGAGAAGAAGTTCGTGCTCCAAGAGAGCCTGGTCTATCGTATCTATGCCGGATTGATCGGACCGTTCTTGAAGTCTGCGGTCCTGCGCTGGGCACTGGTCCTATTTGTGGCGGTGTTGCTTCTCGGTTCGGCCGCGTTGGGTTTCTTCGGGGTCCCGCTGAAGATGCTGCCGTTCGACAACAAGAACGAGCTGCAGCTGGTTTTGGACCTTCCGGAAGGAACTACGTTGGAGAGCACGGACGCTGTGACTCGTGAGTTCGAACACTATCTTTCGACCGTGCCCGAGGTAAGAAGTTTCGTCAGCTATGTGGGGACCGCGTCACCAATGGATTTCAACGGGATGGTTCGACACTATTACGCCCGTGAGGGTTCCAATGTGGCCGACATCCGCCTGAACCTGGTGGACAAGTCGGAGCGGGTGCAGCAGAGCCACACCATCGCGCTCCGTCTGCGAAACGATCTGGAAGCCATTGGGCGTGCGCGAGGCGCGATCGTCAAAATCGTTGAAGCGCCACCCGGGCCGCCGGTGATCGCGACCGTGGCGGCTGAAGTCTACGGCGATGAAGACCGGCCGTATCGCGACCTCATCGAGGGAGCGGAGGATGTGACCGAACGGCTGCGTGCATGGCGTGGGGTTACCGAACTAGACAGTACAATCGAAACCGAACGTCAGCGCCTCGACTTCCATCTCGACCGAGAGAAAGCCGCACTCCACGGCGTCTCGACCGAGGATGTGGCCCGAACCATCGCCATGGCGCTCTCCGGCGACGAACCGGCCACACTGCATCTGCGGGATGAGCGGAATCCTCTTCCGATTCGGGTGCGCCTGCCACGCGAGGAGCGATCGGGCCGGGAAGAGCTCGCGCGGCTCTTCGTTCAGGGCCGTGGCGAACACCCCATTCCCCTGGCGGAGTTGGGTGATTGGGCCCCGGTCGTGGAGGATCAGCCGATCTATCACAAAGACCTCCAACGCGTCGCGTATGTCTTCGCCGAAGTCGCCGGACGCGCTCCGGGCGAGGTGGTGTTGAGTCAGCTGATGGAAGAGGGCAAACGGCCGTATCCCGAATGGCTGCGTGTCGTCTGGTCGGGCGAGGGCGAATGGCAGATTACGCTGGATGTGTTCCGCGACCTCGGTCTGGCGTTCCTGGCCGCATTGGTGGGGATCTACATCCTGCTGGTGATCGAAACGGAGTCGTTCTCGATGCCCGGTATTATCATGCTGGCCATTCCGCTGACCATGATCGGGATCATGCCCGGTTTCTATCTCTTGAACCTCCTGGTAAGCCGGGAGGTGGGTGGGTATCCCGACCCGGTTTTTTTTACCGCCACCGCCATGATCGGCATGATCGCGCTGGCCGGGATCGTGGTCCGGAACTCGATCCTGTTGATCGACTTCGTGCGGCAGGCGCTCGCGGAGGGAAGGGCGCTGGAGGATGCGCTGCTGGAGAGCGGCGCGGTCCGGCTCCGGCCGATTCTGATCACAGCCGGGACCACACTACTCGGCAACTGGGTGATCACGCTCGATCCTATCTTCGGAGGGCTGGCGTGGTCGATTATTTTTGGGATTTTCGCATCGACCGCTTTCACGCTGGTCGTCATTCCCGTGGTCTTCTACATGGTCTTCAAAGGTAGATCGACGCCGGGCAAGGAGGTTAAGGAACCATGACAACGGAACGTATCATACGTGCGGTGGCCGGGAGTCTTGTGCTGGCTTCTCTCGTGTTTGGTTATTTCGTTCATCCCGGCTGGTTCCTGTTCACAGCCTTTGTGGGCGTCAACCTTCTTCAATCCGCGTTCACGAAGTGGTGTCTTATGGAGGAGATTCTCAGAAAATCTGGGGTGCCCACCGAAGTCGAGTGGGCGGGTCTCTCCGGGGCGAGCCGTTGCGGTCGAGTTTGAGGAGGCAGGTGAATGGATACGTTTCTTATCGGTGCGGTTCTCCTATATTTCGCGATCCGCGTGATTCTGCATCTTTTTGGGATCGATCCTTGCGGCGGCGGATGCTGCCGCTCAAGCCGGGAATCGAACCAGAATTGACACTATCTGTATATAATTGAGACTGTTATGTAGATTTTCAGCACTAGGCCGTGTGCGCAATACACCGGTGGGGAAGGTACGGATGTGTTTCACGTATGTGACACTCGGGTCAGAGTTTTGTAAGATTATAGATGAGGGATTCGACCCAATTGATGAATGTTGGGGCTGCTTTTTGCGTTTCTTATAGGAAGAGGCCTTCGTTAGGAGGCCGTGTGGGGGTGCGCCCGAGCGACCGTGCGCGCCGGGTTTTCCGATCGGTGACGGCTCTTGACGGAGATTCCCAAGAGGCCCTGCGGTCGGGGGGACAGGCTGGAGAGGCGGCTTTTTTGGCAGAGAGTCTGGCTTTTTTTTCTGGAAATGGCGTTACTTCCTTTCCTTATGGGCGTTTTGTACCTGTGGCCCGGCGTGACAGCGCCCGGGCTGGCTCCATTTCGCACGAAGGGAGAAGAGGGTGGCGCTTGCACAAACACAAACATGGGGTACACCGTTCCAGCCAGAGAACGTGTCCGAAGTCGGCCTTGTCGGGGGAGATGCCGTGAGAGAGACGGTCAACCTGGCGGAATTGAGCGACGAAGCGGTCATGCTGGAACTCCAGCAAGATCGGGACGAGGGTTTGGACGAGCTCTACCGGCGTCACTATCGTGGCGTCTTCCTCTTCCTGGTCCGTATGCTGCGGGATCGGCATCTCGCCGAAGATCTGCTGCAAGAGACCTTTATCCGCGTCTACAATAACCGCCGAACGTGGGTGCCACGGTCGAAGTTCACTTCGTGGCTGTACCGTATCGCGCGAAATCTCAGCATCGACGAGAAACGCCGCTACTGGAACCGGCTGGTTCAAGCCGACTCTCAGACGGCGAATCTGAACAGCGACTACGGGAGTGGAACGCTTCTGGAGCGTACCGAGGCCGATGGTGACGACGCCCGGGAGTTGGCCTGCCAGGCTCGGGACGAGGAACGGATCCGTGAGGCCATTCACACCTTGTCAGACGAGCAACGAGAGGTCATGATTCTGAACAAGTATCACGGCATGGCTTATGCCGAGATCGCCGAGATTCTTGATGTGACGCCGGAATCGGTCAAGCAACGGGCCTACCGGGCGCATTTGAAGCTCCGCGAACTGCTCGCGCCGGTTCTTGAAGAATATGTTTGAGCAATACGGAAAGTTTGAGGTTCGAGGACGACGATGACCACCCACCCGCTGCATCCAGACGATCGTGAACGGATCGCACGCTATGCCTCCGGCAATGCCAGCCTTGAGGAATCGGCGGCTGTGGAACGGCTGTTAGAGTCCTCTGAGGAAGCGCAAAAAGAACTGCGTGACATGCGGGCGGTTTGGGAGCGGTTGGGTGAGTGGGAAGCCGATGTAGATGAACGTGTCTTCCAACCCGCCAAACTCCGACGCGCCGTCCGGGAGATTAAAGAACGGAAAGTTCCGGTATGGCAGCGCCTCGCGGATCGTGTCTGGGACCCCTCGTGGAACCTTCGGCCCGCATGGGTGGGCGTTCCGAGCGTCGCCTGTCTCATGGTTTGTGCTGGTGCTTGGGTCTATCTGCCGGGCGAGGGCGAGCTCAGGAACGATCCTCGGTATGCGCCGGTGGCCGTGCAACCGGTGCGGGAACCCGTGAAGTCGATTCTCCCGGGGAGCGGCGAACGGGACCATGAAGCGGCCGAAGCGCTGTTTGCCCAGATTCTGCGTACCGCAGAAGAGGATCCCGATCTCGTGACGCTTTACGGTCCGGGGCTTTCCGCTGTGGCCAAGTCGCCGCTCAGCGGGCAGCAACCCACGGTGATCGATTCGTTTACGCCCGAGTCGTACGCGCAACCCGATCAGGAGCTGTACTCGTACGCCTCGCTGCAGGCAAGTTTTTGAGTTTTTCCAGGTTACGTTTGCTGTCGCGCAGCGTTCATCCCTACATGAATAACCAACGAAGGGATTGTCGTTCCATGATTTTAGGCCGGTCCCACGCCGAGTCGTTTTGGGCGTGCCGTAGCGTGATGGGGGCTGTTTCACCGCTCCTCGTGCTTTTCTTCGCCGCCGGAAGCGGTTGGGCATCCGAAAGTTGTGTCGATATCTTCGAGACCCGGCACCAAGCCGTGGTCAGTATTCGCATGCAGGTCACCGAGAGCCAGTTCGCGGCGGAGCAAGCGGGGCTGAGAGCCCAATTCCAAGAGGAAGCCATTGCGTACGAGCGGGGCCGCCCTTCCGCGGTTGTACCCATCTCCCAAAAGAAAGCATACGAGCGCCTGAGGGGGGAGATTGTCAATGAGTGGCAGAAACGCTTTCAAGTTCACCAGGCTCAGGCCAACCGGCCGCGTCTGGTGGGGATGGGCATCAATATCGACCCGGAAGGCCGCGTGCTGACCTGTGACAGCGTCGTCTCCAACGTGACCGATCCCGGAGCGATCACGGTAATGAACTATGCGGGTGATTCCTTCCCTGCGGAGATCTACGCGCGCGACAGCGGGACAAACGTGGTTCTTCTCAAAATACCGCAAGAGGCGTGCGCAACCTGGATACCCGTTGAGAAAGAGGAGCAACGCCCCCCGATCGGAACCGATGTCTATTCAATCCAATCCGCGTATGGCCTGCGGCCCGAACCGTTCCGAGGGCTGATCGGTGGCTACGACCGCACACTCTCCCGTGTGCTGTTCGAGAGTTACATCCAGCTGGATATGACGCTGTTTCCCGGCAATGTTGGGACGCCGATCTTTCACGGTTCGGGCGCGCTGGCCGGAATCGTCTCCGACCAGTTCGGTACGGAATCCGGGCCGAAACTGACGTTTGCGATCCCCAATGAGATGCTTGCCGAAGTGGTCCCCGATCTTCTGGCGTTTCAAAAGAAACCACGCGGGGTGCTGGGGATCGATGTATTGGCGCTCACCGTGAGCAACATTCGCACAGGTTCGGCCGCCGATCGTGCCGGGCTTCGTGTCGGCGATAAACTGATGCTTTTCGATTCCCAAGTGCTCAAGACGCCGTACGATCTTTTCCGGTGCATGGACCGGGTCAAGCCTTACCAGACCGTCGAAATCCTGGTGGAGCGCGATGGGGGGCAGGCGCTTTCCTTCGCGATCATGTTGGACCAGTATTCCGAGGAGACTCCGGTTACCGAGGAGACTCCGGTTACCGAGGGGGCTCCGGTTACCGAGGGGGCCATGGTGGAAGCGGACGCACTCGTTCAAGACGCTACGGCCGACTCTCCCGCCATCCCCCCGGCCGATCCCGCCGGTCTGCCGGAAGGGTTTCCGAGCCTGAACTCTGGCGATCCGCTGGAGATCATTTTGCCGCAGCCGGTCGCAACCGAACTGGCGCGGGGGGAACTGAGCCCCGCTGAGCGGTAGTCCCCACGAGATATTTCCCTGGGCGGTTTCGGGCCTCACGTAGGTGCGAGACGGAGCGCAGTATGCAGCGCGGCA
>CAYTDF010000116.1:0-10567 GCA_964436365.1 uncultured bacterium
GCCTGAAATGAAGACAGAAGGAGCCGCCTAAAATCAACTAGAAATGGGATTGACCCCCGACTGAAATGGCAAAGACTGTATACCCCCCCAGGAAAATGTTCTGGCTAAGGGCGCTGCCTTCCTGTTTCTGCATTGTTGAGGCCTCAGTTTCTGATCTGCAATTCGATATGATATCTTATCCAAAATTATCAGTCAGTAGAATGAGAAGACCACACATCGCGAGTGCAGACAAGTACCTTTCGGGCGCCGCGACAGCGGCGAACGGATCGCCATCTGGCGTTTCAGATAGAGAGCAGGGGATTTCGATTGCGGCAATTCGGCGTGCGAACACTCTTTGCGAGATACGCTCCCCCAGTGAACATCTGTTGCACTGTCATGCCGCCATCACTGCGTTCTCTTCTTGAAATCAACTTGCCTAAGAATCTCACTTGCCCGACACTACCCCTACTTAATCGACCCAGAACTCAGGAGGTTTCTCGAATGGCTGTACCCGCCCCAACGATGCCCAGCCAACGCAAACGGCGCGTTCTCTTACTCACCAAATCTTCCGGTTTTCAACATGACGTCATCGCTCGCCAAGGGGATCGCCTCGCCTATGCGGAGCGTGCCGTGACCTGCCTGGGAGCCACCCACGGTTTCGAGGTCACCTGCACGAAGGACGCCAGCCTGATCACCCCCCAGAATCTGAAGAATTACGATACGGTGATGTTCTTCACCACCGGCGAACTGAACCAGGCCGGTGAAGACGGCCATCCACCGATGAGCGACCGAAACCGGCGCGACCTGCTGAATTGGGTCAAGAACGGCGGCGGCTTCTACGGCGCACACACCGCGACCGACACGTTTCATACCTACAAGCCTTATACCAAGATGGTCGGTGGCGAATTTACGACGCACGGCGCACAGCAATTCGGTACGGTCAAAGTCGTCGACCCCAAGTTCCAGGCCGTGGCCGGATTGCCGGTCGAGTTCCGCATATGGGAAGAGTGGTATTTCAACGCCAATGTCAACCTGGGCAAGGATATGCACGTCCTGGCGGTGTTGGAGACAGAGGGGATGGAGGGCGAGTGCTACGAGTGTCCGCCGTATCCGATTCTTTGGGCTAGCCAACACGGTAAGGGCCGGGTCTTTATGAACCCGCTCGGCCACGGCGAAAATGTCTGGGATATGCCCATGTTCCAGGGTCTTGTCGCTGCGGGGCTAGAGTGGACCTTCGGCGATCTGCCTGGCAATGCCAAGCCGAATTACGATAGGATTATCGGTAAGCCAAAGCGTGGCCGCCGGTGAGCAAGGATTCGTATGAGAGGTATACCCGTGCGGTCCGCCGCGCGTTTCACGAAAGAACCGTCAGATAGAGGTTGAACCATGAACAGATTTCGTTACCTCGCAGTTTTCGTCGCTTTTGGCATACTCGGTTCCATGTTCTGCACCGATGCCGACGCACAAGGCAAAAAGCGCAAACTTCTGTACTTCAGCAAGTCATCCGGATACGAACATTCGGCAGTCAAACGTGAGGGCGACCTGCATTCGCATACCGACCGGATTATGGTGGAACTCGGCGTCCAAAACGGCTACGACGTGGTCTGTTCGAAGGACGGCGGGCATATCAATGCCAAGAACCTGGCGCGGTACGACGCTGTCGCGTTCTACACGTCCGGCGATCTGGTCAACGACTCCGGTGACGGAAACCCGACGATCACCGAACAAGGCCTACAGGATCTCTTCGCTTGGATCAAGGCGGGCGGTGGATTCTCCTCTTGGCACGCCGGGACGGATTCCCTGCGGCGCGCGAAGCCGGATCAGCCGAGCACGGAGTATACGAAGCTGGTTGGCGGCGCGTTCCTGAACCACCGCAAGCAGGAACCGGCCACGGTCATTGTGACCGATCCGAAATTCCCGGCCATGAAGCGTATGCCGCTCACCTTCCGGTTTCATGAGGAATGGTACATCCACGACCAGATCAATGCCGGGGGGACGATGCATGTTCTGCAGTTGCTCGATACACAGAGCATGGAGCAGGAGACGTATCGGACACTGAAACCGTTTCCGATCACCTGGTGCAGCCAATACGGCAAGGGCCCCGTGTTTGTCACCGCAATCGGGCACCGTGAGGATGTCTGGGAGATGCCGTTGATCCAGGGGATGATCGTCGACGCACTGGCGTGGACCTTCGGCGATGTCGACGGCGACGCTTCCCCGAACTACGACGAAGTTATGAAGGCCTACAAATAAGCGGAAGCCGAACGCATCCGCTTCACGAGTTGAGTCGAATTGCAAGAAGCCGGTTTCCTGTCCAAGGGGACCGGCTTTATTTTTCGGTCGGTCCCGAACTGCGACGACAGGACCCATCGAGATTGCCAGAGAAACGCGCAAGGAATAGAGATATGAAGAAAAAGCCCTTCATCCTGTTTTGTTGTGGATTTGGACTCGCGATTTCGGCGTTCGCGGAGCCGTTACGGTATCCTTCGCCGGAACGATTCACCCCGGACGATGTGTCGAGCATGACTCGGGCGGCGTCGGGCAGGCTCGCGCCGGTTTACGGTCCGCTCGCGGAGTGGCTCGTCTCGGAGTTGGGGCTGGCCGGAAAAGACGGTATCGGTGTCGATCTCGGTGGCGGACCCGGAACGCTGGTTTTGGAACTCGGCCACCGCACAGAGACGATGCACTGGGTGAACGCGGACATCAATCCTTTCTTCTTCTCCGGTTTCCATGACGCGGTGAAGGAGGCCGGGTTGGAGGGCCGCTGTAGCGCGATCTTCGCCGACGCGTCGCTTTTGCCGTTTCGCGATGGATACGCGGATGTGATTGTCTCCCGGGGGTCGTTCCCCTTCTGGGACGACAAGCGACAGGGGTTCTCTGAGGTCTATCGCGTGCTCCGGCCGGGAGGAGTGGCGGTCATTGGACGTGGATTCTCCGAGAGTTTACCGGTGGAGACGGCTCGAACGATCCGGGGTGCGCAAGGGAAGCGCAAAAAGCGGCCAGAGGCTCAGAAACCCAAGGTTGGACCGAAAGGGAAGGGATTCCCCGCGTATGACGTTACCGAGACGGAAACGGAACTGCGTGATATCCTGAACCAACTGGGCATTGCCGACTACCGTATCTTCCGTCCGAAGCCCAAGGGCGCGGGGGAGGTCAACTACGGCATCTGGGCCATAATCCGGAAACCGGAGAAGGCGGCAGGCTCGGAGTAACTCCGCTGGAGGCGCGAGAGTGGTTTCAAAATAGCGCCGTATGCCGTATTCTATGGCCACGTTGTATTAACCGAAGAAACTCGACAAGGAGTCGACCATGCGTCCCCTACGTACCTTCAACGTTCGGCCTGCGTTGCCCGAACCCCTCAAGCCGTTGGAAGCCCTCGCTTACAACCTCCGATGGTCTTGGGATCACGAGGCGATGGAACTCGTCCGACGGATCGATCCCGACCTCTGGGAGTCCACGGGCCATAATCCGGTTCTCGTTCTCGGTCAGGTTTCGCAGGAACGTCTGAAGGAACTGTGTAAAGACGATGGATACATGGCGCAGTTGGAGCGTGTGGTCGCACGGCATGCGACCTATCGTACGGACAAGAACTCGTGGTTCGAACGTGACGTGCAGACGAAAGATATGCGGGTCGCCTATTTTTCATGCGAATTCGGCCTCACTGAATGTCTAGAGATTTACTCCGGCGGTCTGGGCATTTTGGCTGGCGACCACATGAAATCGTCGAGCAACCTGGGGATTCCGCTGGTTGGGGTGGGGCTGCTCTATCAGCAGGGATTTTTCCGGCAGTATCTCAATGAGGATGGCTGGCAGCAGGAGCGCTACCCGGAAAACGACTTCTATACACTCCCGATCCAACTGGAGCGCGATGAGGAGGGGGAGCCCATCACGGTCTCCGTGGAGTATCCCGACGGTCCGGTGATGGCGCAGATTTGGCGAGTCGAGGTTGGCAAGAACCCGCTCATTCTGCTCGACACGAATATCCCTCAGAACGCGCGGTCCGAACTGCGCGATATCACCGACCAGCTCTATGGTGGTGGCAAAGAGACACGGATTCGGCAGGAGGTCTTGCTGGGGATCGGCGGAGTTCGCGCCCTTGAGGCTCTGAATCTTCGTCCCACCGTCTGCCATATCAATGAGGGTCATTCCGCGTTCCTCGCCCTGGAGCGAATCCGGCTGCTGATGCACGAGCACCAGCTCAGTTACGAAGAGGCGGTCGAGGCGGTGGCCTCCAGCACCGTTTTCACCACTCACACGCCGGTTCCGGCGGGCAACGAGACATTCAGCGTCGATCTGATCGACCGTTATCTGATGCCGATGCGGACGGCGTTGGGATTGTCCCGTGACGAGTTCCTGAAACTCGGTGAGGATGCGGGTAATGCGTCCGAACCCTTCAGCATGACTGTCCTCGCGCTCAACCTGTCCAGCTTCGCGAATGGGGTGAGCCGTCTGCACGGCGAAGTCTCACGCAAGATGTGGATTCCGGTCTGGCCGGATGTTCCTGAAGAAGAGATCCCGATCCGTTCGATCACCAACGGCACACACACGCGTTCCATTATCTCGCACGACCTGGCCTCGCTTTTCGACCGCTATCTTGGGCCGCGCTGGCGGGATATGCCCGCTGTGGAGAGCATCTGGGAACGACTTGACGAAATCCCGAGTGAGGAGATCTGGCGGACGCACGAGCGTCGCCGGGAGCGTTTGGTGGCCTTCGCACGCCGCCGGTTGAAAGAGCAACTGCTGGCGCGTGGCGCGCCCGCCTACGAGGTGGAAGCGGCGGAGGAGGTGCTAAACCCGGAAGCGTTGACTATCGGCTTCGCACGGCGCTTTGCGACCTACAAACGTGCGAATCTTCTCCTCCACGACGTCGAGCGTCTCAAACGGATTCTCTTGGATGAGGAGCGTCCGGTTCAGATCATCTTCGCTGGAAAGGCCCACCCCGCCGATAATCCCGGCAAGGGGATTATCCGTCAGATCGTTCACTTTGCCCGCAACGAAGGCATCCGGGCCCACGTCGCTTTCCTCGAAGACTATGATATCGCCTTGGCTCGCTATCTGGTTCAAGGTGTCGATGTCTGGCTGAATACCCCCCGCCGACCCATGGAGGCGAGTGGGACGAGCGGCATGAAAGCCACGGCCAACGGTGCGCTGAATATCTCCATCCTCGACGGTTGGTGGGTCGAAGCCTATGAGGCCGATTCACAAGTGGGGTGGGCGATCGGCCAAGGGGAAGACTATTCCGAAGCCGAACACGCGCACCAAGACGCGGTGGAGGCCCAAGCGCTGTATACGCTCCTCGAGAAGGACGCCGTGCCGATCTTCTACGACCGGGGGCGGGGCCGCGTGCCGCGTGAATGGGTGCAGCGAATGAAGATGGCCATGCGCGTCTGTATCCCCCTCTTCAGCAGCAACCGAATGGTGAAAGAGTATACGACCCGGGCCTATGTCCCCGCGCACGAGCGCGGCCTGAAGATGATCGCCGACAGCGGGGCGGAGGCTCGAAAACTCGCATCCTGGCGCGCGCGCGTCGAAACCCACTGGTCGCGAGTGGCGGTCCGGGCGATTGACGCGGAGACCGTGCAGGACCTTAACGTGGGGAAGGAACTCAGCGTTCGTGCGGCCATCGCACTTGGCGGGTTGCAGCCCGAAGACGTTTCGGCGGAGATCTATCACGGTCGTGTCGACGCTCGTGGCGAGATCGTCGAAAGCCAGGTGCGGGGGATGGAGTGCGTCGGTTCCGTGGGCGGGGATGGCACGTATGAGTTTGTCGGCGCGATTCCGTGTACGGAGAGCGGCCGCTATGGTTTCGCGGTTCGGCTCGTTCCCTATCACAGAAATCTGCCTCGGGAGCACTACACGGGCTTCATTCACTGGGCGAATCTGTAACGTGGTTTCCCAGCGAACGACCGTATGCCGGGTTTCGATAGACAACAAATGACCTTTTGGGTTACCATTTGATAGTCGGAGGTCGCTGCCTTCCCCATCTGGCGCGCCCACTCGATGAGTCTCAAAATGACTGTCCATCTCACACAACTCGTCTCCAAGCACTCGAAGCGGTGTCTTTCTCCGCCCGCGATTATGTTCTTCAGCCGAATAGCATTTCCAAGTGACACGCCAAATTTGTAGGAAGGACCCAGTTTGCGAGTACGTGACAATGAATGCAGAACAGCAAGTGATCAGCCACGAGGATATCGTAACGGAGGCTGCCGGGCGCTTCGTGCGCGCGTGCAACGATAGCGTGCGGGAACGTGATATTTTCCAAGTCGCTCTCGCAGGGGGCTCTACACCCAAAGCGCTGTATAAGGCGCTTGCAAAGCCGCCTTATATCGACGCTGTCGACTGGGAAAGCAGCGAGGTCTTCTTCGGTGACGAGCGAAATGTTCAGCCGCAGCACGAGGATTCGAATTACCGAATGGTGAGCCGTTGCCTGCTTGACCATGTTCCGCTGGTTGCCAGCCAGATCCACCGTATGCCGGGGGAAGGACCGGATCTCGAACGTTCCGCCGAGGGGTACGAAGGCGTTCTGCGCAAGCGGCTGATTCCCGACGAAGAAGGCGTCAAAGCGTTCGGCCTCGTCTTGCTCGGTTTGGGGCCGGAGGGTCATACCGTCTCGCTGTTTCCTGGGAGTCCCGCACTCGAAGAACAGGAGCGTTGGGTGGTCGCCTGTCGCGATCCCCATGAAGACGAGATGCGGTTATCGCTGACCCTGAAAGCGATCAACCAGGCCCGGCGTGTCTGGTTCTTGGTGACAGGCGAGGAGAAAGCCGGTGTCGTGGCTTCCGTCCTGAACGGTGGCGGCGAAGGTTTGCCCGCGAGCCGCGTCGACCCCACAGAAGGCGAACTGCTGTGGCTCTTGGATCCCGCTGCCGCGTCCGAGCTGGATGACACACTAGCCTAAGCGCCGCCCCAGAGTTCTTCTCTCTCACTGCGGAACGCGGACGAGTGGGTCCCGGTCCACCGCCATCTTCGTTTGCAAATGTTTATGCCTGTACCTGTGGAAAGGTCTCTTGAGAAACACCCGACTGACGTTCATCACCCTCGCTGGCGTAGCTCTCGTGAGCCTCGTCTCCACCGCCGTTGCGGAACCGGAACCGAGCGACTCAGCCCTCGTGCAAAAGGAGCGGTTGCGCGCCCGTATGTTGCCGGGTGAGATCCGGGCGCTCCTGACGAGCGAGCGGGACGGGAACGCGGCGAAACCCACCGCGACGCTCTGGGTTCTTCTGACCGACAAGGGGTTCGGTGCTTCTCCCAACAGCCCGGGGTTTCGCAAAGCGGTCGAATCCGCACGTGCCACCACATCCCTCGCCGCACTGGGGCGTCGGGCGAAACTCGGCGGTGACATCACGTTTGTGGACCTACCGGTTCATGAGAGTTACGTTCGGACATTGACTTCTCTCGGCCTGATCGTGCGTTCGCGGAGCCGTTGGCTGAATGCGGTGGGCGTAGAGGGCGACTGGCGTACTTTGGACGCGCTGAGCGATCTTCCTTTTGTCGCCGGAGTTCGCCCGATAAGGAACCGCCGGGCGGTCTTTCCTCCGCGGCCACAGTCACCGCCCCCCTCTTCGCGTCCTCCCAAGACAGGCGATATCTACGGGGCGTCACGGCCGCAGCTCGAATCCGTCAATGCGATCCCATTGCTCGAACGCGGTCTGACCGGCTCCGGTGTGACCATCGGTGTACTCGACTCTGGCTTCGATTTCTCTGTGCATGAAGCGTTCGCCCACCTCAATGTGATCGCCAGACACGATTTTGTGTTCGACGATGACGATCCGGGTAATCAGGAAGGCCAGGACGAAACCGGTGTGGCCTCTCACGGCTCGGAAGTGCTTTCCATCTTGGGCGGGTACGCTCCCGGAGAGCTGATTGGACCTGCGCACAACGCCGCTTATCTTCTGGCGAAGACCGAGTGGGGAGAAGTCGAGGTGAGGCAAGAAGAGGATTTCTGGGTTGAAGGACTGGAATGGGCGGAGGAACATGGCGCGGATATCGTCTCGACCTCGCTCGGCTACCGTTGGTTTGACGATAACAGCGATTACCAGCCGGAGGAGTTCGATGGGCGGACGGCGGTAACTACCGTGGCCGCACAGGCGGCGTTTGAGCGAGGGGTTGTTGTCATCTGTAGCGCGGGAAACGAGGATTCGTATTACTACCCCTACGGGAGTATGAGCGCGCCCGCCGACGGCGAGGACATTATCGGTATAGGTGCGGTGGATTCTCAGGGCGTGCGTGCGACCTTCAGCAGTACCGGTCCGACCGCCGACGGGCGGTTCAAGCCGGATCTCTGCGCCATGGGGGTGAGCGTGCGGTACGTCAACTACCTTTCCCCGGACCGGTTCGGCAACGGTAGCGGGACATCCTATTCCGCCCCGCTGGTCGCGGCCGCCGCGGCGTTGCTCCTCGAAAGCCACCCCGATTGGACCGCCGTCGATCTCCGTGAAGCGCTCCTGCGTACCGCCGGTCAAGCCGGGAATCCCGATAATCTTCTCGGTTACGGGTGTGTGGACGCGGAAGCGGCGGACCGGTATGGGGCGATACCGTTGGTGCGGGTTGAGCGCTCTTTTTCACCGGTGCGTTATGGGGCGGGACTCCCGGGCACGGTTGCGCTCGTTCTGACGGTTGAGGAGGGTTACGCGCCGGACGGGATCGCCGTGGAAGAAGACATCCCCCTCGGAGTCACACCCAGCCAGATCGGTCGTGACGGTATCTGGAACGAAATCACGGGCCGGATTCGGTGGTTTCTCATGTCCGATTTTACCGATACGATTACGTATACCGTGACGCCGTCTGCCGCGGCGGAGGCGGATTTCGCGTTCACGGGCCAGGTCACCTATCTCGACGCAAATGGATTCGAGATGGGGAGTTCGATTGACGGCGAGCGCGTCTGGCAGGTGGAGACCTGCGTTCCGCTTGCCGTCGATACCGATGGCGACTATGAGGTGTCAACCGCCGAACTGCTGGCAGCCGCCGAGGCGTGGAAGCGTAACGGAACGGACCCAAGCATCGGCGAACTCCTCACCGCCGCGGCGATCTGGAAGCGCGGTGGGACGTATGTGTGCAACGCGGACGGAGAGCGCGTTCCCGTGGGGGGAAGCGGCCCATAGAAGGCTCAAGTGAGATCGGCGGTCGGTATCGAGGCCGACATGACGTGTCGTTGGAAGGGGATCACGTTATACTGCGTGAACTCTATTGTAGAGCGTCTCTCGAATGTTTCTTCCGCCGGAAGAGACTCGTGAGAGAGATTGAGTTGCCTGGAAATACCCGTTGATACGGATGGATGCAGAGTTTGATGAACGCGAAAGAAGATCAAGTTGTCGTGCCCGTTGCCAAATTGCTCGACACAATGGGCAAGGATCCCAGCATTGCCGAGCAATTGCGGCGGGCGGGCGAACAGGAGTCGATTCGTAAAAAACTCCGCGAAAACGCTCATCTCAAACGTCTTTTTGCTCACCATCCCGAGACGATCCTCCACGAGACCCGGATGACGATTTCCAACCTGACCCATGTGATTGCCCAGGTCCTCGGGCAGCGCGGTGTGGGCGCGGATTGGTTCGGGGATGTGACCGACTGTCCGTCTGCGCAAGAGGTGGTCAGTTCCCCGGTTACGTACCTCCGGAAGGCGATGGAGATCGCCGCCGAACTGTCGCCGGAACGAGATAAACTCGATGCGCTGATGGCCAAAGACCCGGTGATTATCGAAACCGCCAAAGTCTCCAAACTGGCCGAAATGGCCAAAGCGGGAAAGATCACCGACGCGCAGGCGAAACAACGAATTCTGCGAACCTCTCTCAACGCTGAGAAGAACCGGCGGACCCACATCGTCCGCAAGTACGAGCTCGAACTGATGGCCGTCTGGGGTAGGGAATTGCAGCTGATTAAGCTCCGGCGGGAGGTCTTGGACCTGGAGAGCGCGATTTTGTACAAACTTCGCTCGTCCTTGGTGGAGTCGATCGCGGAGTTGGTCAAGATCGCGGAGACACCCGAGGCCGAAGAACTTCTCGAACAGGCGCGTACGCTTCGTATGCAGGCCTCTCTCGATGAGCGGACAGCCGATGATGAACCTACAAACCTGGCGCAGATTCAGGAAATGCGGGGCAAGGTACAAGAGAGCGAAGACGAGGTCAGCGGCCGGTTGGAGACCAACGAAGAGACCATCCGGCAGCTAGTCGAAATGGAGCAAGAACTTCTGCAACTCATGCCCACAATCGCCGCGCGTCACGAATGGAAACCTGTGCACCGGCCCGCGAAGAAATCCGCCTACTCGACCGGCGCGGGCCCGAAGGTCAAACACAGAGGCCGCATGGTATCGAGGCGGCTCTAGCTACGGACCGTAGCGCACGATGCAACCCAGACTGTAGAGACCGTTGGAGGCGCTGAAATCGATCTGACTCCTCTGAGGGCATGATCCGGTGTCTAGACCGTGGCCTATATCCACAGGGGAGCAGGATACGAATGCCAAAATTACGGGCTGGAATCTCCGTTGAATAATTCATCTTGTTTGCCTGTTGATCTCTTGCGAATGCCAGAGTAGAATGGCAGAAGGCGAAATTATGGCATTTGGGTACGAAACGTCTGCCGCCTCTCTTTTCTT
>CAYTDF010000117.1:0-1636 GCA_964436365.1 uncultured bacterium
GGAAGTGTTGCCGCGCGTTCGGTCGATAGAAATGCAGTAGAGAAAAGAGGAGAAGGGACACAAAAAGTGCGAGTATCTCCTTCCAGTTCGACCGTTCCATTTCCATGAATGCCCTTGGGAGCGTCTCTCGAAAGTTTTGTTTACCGGAAGAGACTCTAGGGCGCACGATAGAGAAGGTTGCCTTCTTTCGCAACCGCGGGGTTGAAAGGGGCGGTCCGGTATGGTACGCCTTGGTCGAGATACAGCACGATTGAGGTTTACAATGACCGTGAACGATCTATTCACACCTCTCATGATGGGCACAATGAAACTCTCTGGGCGGTACTTGCGTTCGGGGACATCCGAAAGTGGAAGCAAGCCCGGCGGCGAGCCGTGCGGCGAGCTGAAGGAACTCTATGTCGACTTGGTACGGGGAGGCACGCCGCTGATTCTGACGGGGTTCGCCTATGTCCGGCAAGATGGACGCTCGGGTCTGAATCAGAACGCCATTCATCTGGATTCGCTGGTCCCGGCGTGGTCAAAGATCACCGAGGCCGTGCACCAAGCCGAGCCGGATGGAAGGATCGCCATGCAGGTGGTCCACGGGGGGCGTCAATGCCGTCCGGAAAGCGTACCGTCATCCATCGCGCCTTCCGCCGTGCCGGATACACAGAACGGGATCGTTCCACGTGAGATGTCGGAGGTGGAGATCGTCGACGTCATCGAGGCTTTTGGCCAGTCGGCGAGACGTGTGAAAGCCGCCGGATTTGACGCCGTGCAGATCCACTCCGCTCACGGATATCTGCACGCCCAGTTCTGTTCGCCTCACACAAACCGGCGGAACGACGCCTGGGGAGGCACGCCGGAGAAACGGATGCGGTTCCTGCGCGAGACCTTGCAGCGTATGCGCGCGGAAGTGGGAGAGGATTACCCGATCCTGGTCAAGATCAACTGCGATGACTGCATGCCGGGGGGACTCGGCCCCACAGGCTACGCCGACATCTGCACAGCCCTGATCGAAGACGGAATCGATGGGATCGAACTGAGCGCATGGATGGCCGAAGCCGATCCCGCCCAACAACCGTCAAGGCCGGTGGACCCGGCTCCCGAGGACGAAGGCTATTACCTGCAACCCAGCCGGGAGATACTACGCAGGATCGGTTCAAGCGATGCCCCGATAGGCGTATGCGGCGGCTGGCGCTCGGTACAGCGTATGAATCAGGTTATTCGGAGTGAGGGATTCGACTTTCTGACGGCGGCGCGGCCGTTCATCGCCGAGCCGGATGTATTCTCGAAACTGCGCACCGGACAACCGCGTGTGGCCTGCGATTCGTGCAACGAGTGTATCCAAGTGGAGCGCGATCCCACGGTCTACTGCCCGCCCGCACGCGAGAACCGGCTGAAACCGATATCTTGATTCATTCCCGAAACGGAATATGGAAGAGGAAACATGAAGATCGATACGTCTCTGACCGCACAAGCACTTCAGACCAAGGTCGAGCGCACGTTCGAACTCGCAGGCTGGAAGATTCTCGACCTCGACGCCTTGTGGGATCCGGCGCGGGGTACACCGGTCTTCACAGAGCGAGGCCGTTACAACACCCGTGGGTGGACTGAATGGACCCAGGGGTTTCAATACGGTTGCGCGATCTTGCAT
>CAYTDF010000117.1:1646-10563 GCA_964436365.1 uncultured bacterium
TTCGATGCGACCGGTGACGAACGAACTTTGCAGATCGGCAAAACGAGAACATTGGAGCGTATGACCGCCCATGTCACCCACATCGGCGTGCACGATCACGGTTTCAACAACATCAGCACGTATGGCAACCTGCGGCGTTTAATGCGTGAAGGCCGGATTCCGCACGACGAATGGGAGATGCGGTTTTACGAGATGGCTCTGAAGGCTTCGGGAGCGGTCCAGGCGGCGCGCTGGAGCGACGTGGCCGATGGCCACGGCTATATCTATTCGTTCAACGGTCCCCACTCGCTCTTTGTCGACACCATCCGAACCGTCCGGATTCTCGGCTTGGCCCATCAGTTGGGGCATTGTCTGATGGGGGAGAGCGACCAGCGTATCTCGCTTCTCGAACGCCTTATCCGTCACGCCCGGGCAACCGCCGCCTTCAGTATTTATTATGGCGAAGGTCGGGACGCTTACGATGTGCGTGGCCGCGCCGCGCATGAGGCGATTTTCAACCGCAACGACGGTCGATTTCGTTGCCCAAGCACACAGCAGGGGTATTCGCCTTTCTCCACATGGACACGCGGGCTGGCATGGGCCATGCTCGGCTTCGCCGAAGAGTTGGAGTTTCTGTCCACACTCTCCTCGGACGAGCTGGAACCTTTCGGAGGACGCTCGCAGATCCTGTCCGAGTTCGAGAAAAGTGCGCGGGCGACCTGTGACTTCTATCTCGATAACTCCGCCAGCGACGGCATTGTCTACTGGGATACGGGAGCGCCCGGCCTAGCGCAGCTGGGCGACTACCTCGATCGCCCCGCCGAGCCGACAAACGACTTCGAACCGGTGGACGCCTCGGCTTCGGTTATCGGTGCCCAGGGGCTGCTGCGGCTGGGGCGTTTTCTGGAAACGAATGGGGAAGAGACGGATGGGCGGCGTTATTTCCAAGCGGGTCTGACCGTGGCGGGACGGCTCATGGAAGAGCCGTACTTGTCAACCGATCCGGCGCATCAAGGCATGCTTCTGCATTCGATCTACCATCGCCCCAACGGCTGGGACACCATCCACGAAGGAAGTAAGATACCGCACAGCGATTCGTCCATGTGGGGGGACTATCACCTGCTGGAGCTGGCCAACTTGATCAAGCGGCTCTACGGCAACGAGCCCTACCCCACCTTTTTCGATGCACAAGGATGAGAGATGGGATAACACGACCGGAGAACTGACAGAGATGAATCACGCTTCGAACAGCCCAGAGGAACGTTGCGCAATCGTGACCGGTGCGAGCCGAGGGATCGGGCGTGGAATCGCTCTGGAGTTGGCCCGGCGCGGCTGCAACATCGCGATCAACGGCGTCTCTGCCGATCCCGCCCAGATGGAAAAGGGCGCGTACGCGGTGGAACGGGAAATCCAAGAGATGGGGCGAAAGACACACGTCGTGCGCGCCGACATTTCCAAAGCCGAAGACCGCGAACGGCTTGTCCAAGAAACACTGGAGAAGTTCGGTCGTATCGATCTCTTGGTCAACAATGCCGGAGTGGCTCCAAAGGCTCGGAAGGATATCTTGGAGACCGAAGAGGAGAGTTTCGACCGGCTCATCCATATCAATTTGCGCGGTCCGTTCTTCTTGACTCAGCGCGTGGCCCGGGAGATGGTCAAACAGGTTGAGACGGGGACCCCGCACAGACCGGTCGTCGTGTTCGTCACATCCATCTCTGCGGCAACCCCCTCGCCTTCGCGCCCCGAGTACTGCATCAGCAAAGCCGGGCTGAGCATGGCCTCGACCCTCTACGCCAGCCGGCTCATCGAGTGCGGCATTCATGTTTACGAAGTCCGGCCAGGCATTATCGCGACAGATATGACCTCTGTGGTTAAAGAGAAGTACGACAAACTGATCGGCGAAGGTTTGGTGCCCCAGAAGCGGTGGGGCACCCCGGAGGACATCGGGCGTCTCGTCGCGGCCATGGCCAACGGGGATTTCGGGTACGCGCCCGGAGCGATCGTGGAAGCCAGCGGTGGAATGCAGATACAGCCCCTCTAGGACGAGCGCTGGGAGTTCCCTTCGTGCGGGAAGTCGCGCTCTACAGACTTGTCAGGCTTGAGGCTGTCGCGCTCGTCATTGGACGCGTGGGGGCTTTCCGGGAGCAGGAACGGGCATTCGCCCCGATCCTGGCACAGGTCGCAGGATTCGCCTTTTCCGGTTGGACAGACTTCACGGTAGTCTCGCGAGCCTTTGATCAACGCCTCGTACTGATCCCGATGATCGAACAGGTAATGGAGGAAACAGAGCAATCGCCGACTGGAGTCGCGGCTCAGTAGATGTTCCATACGGCACGCATCCAGAAGAGCCGTCTCCTGGTCGACACCGAGGATTTCGTGAAGAAACGTTTCCAGTAGCAGGTGATTTCCGTAAATCTGCCTAGCCACTTGCTCGCCACGGTTGGTGAGCTTGAAAAAGTGGTTTTCGTCTTTCGTTAGGTAGCCCTTCTCCCGAAGCGACTCGAGCATGACCGAGACACTGCTCCGGGCGATATCGAGACGGGTCGAAATGTCCGTAACCCGCGCATACCCTTTGTCTCGCAGCTGATCGCGGACAGCCATGAGGTAGTGCCCCATGCTGTGCGTGACGGGGGTTTGCTCCGATACTTTCCAGGACAGGTCGCTGTTATTTTCTGAGTTATCGGTTTCCATGTCGATGTCCGGCGTCGAGTTGTTAGCTTATTCTACCTCTTTCTAGTGTAGCAGGCTCCTATGCGGCACTCAACTCAACATGACGTTTCGTTCGGTTCATAGCACCCGGTTGGAGCATTTGGGCAAGCCACCTGCAAATCGTCAATCACCGGACACGCTCACAACTTGCGGTCACACTTCCCGTCACCTTTCCGGTCACCTTTAATTGGGGGTGGACGGTTAGGAACAAGGAGCGCAAAGTGACACAGGAAGACGGGGCCTCTCTGAGCACAACACAAGAGAAACGAGAGCGCACAAGAGAAACGGCCCTGGAAATACGAGGGCTGGTCGCGGGTTACGGGCCCATCGAGGTCCTTCATGGGATCGACCTCGTGGTTTATGAGGGAGAAGTGGTGACCCTGCTGGGAGGCAACGCGGCGGGCAAGACGACCACAATGCGCTGTATCACCCGGCTGTTGCAGCCGACCTCGGGGACGATCGCCTATCGTGGCGAATCTCTAGCGGAATTGACAGCGAGCCAGGTGGTCCGGCGGGGCATCGCCTCGGTTCCCGAAGGTCGGCGAGTATTTCCACGCATGAGCGTGATGGAAAATTTGGAGATGGGCGCGTTCTGTCGAGAGGACAAGGCGGAAATCGCGGCTGAACTAGACTTAGTGTTTGCGCTGTTTCCACGTCTGGAGGAACGGCACCGTCAAAAGGCGGGCACTCTGTCGGGGGGGGAGCAGCAGATGCTGGCCATGGGCCGGGCGCTGATGGCCCACCCAAGTTTGCTCCTGCTCGATGAGCCCTCCATGGGGCTGGCCCCCGTCTTAGTCGACCGGGTCTTCGAGACCATCCGCGAAATCAACGCGAGGGGCACGACAATCCTGTTGGTCGAGCAGAATGCCCACATGGCGCTGAGCATCGCCGACCGCGGCTATGTGATTCAAACGGGGACACTGTTTCTTGAAGACACCGGGGACCGGCTCCTCAACAATCGCGCTCTCCAAGAAGCCTATCTGGGTGGTGTCGAAGCCTAGAGTCCGCAACGGCAACATCGGAGCGTAAAGCCGAGCAATCTCAGCCGTTTTTCCCAGCACGGTCACCATTCACTTGGTGGCCAAGAGCCCTATAATCGCGGCGTTGAAGGAGTGTAGCTCAATTGGCAGAGCATCCGCCTCCAAAGCGGAGGGTTGAGGGTTCAAGTCCTTCCACTCCTGCTCACTGTTCTCTCCCGAGCATCGCTTTCCTTCCGTCTCTTCTTCCCTGCCCCGGTCCTAGCCTGTCACCTCACCGCCACAGTTCATTGAAACCTACTTCCACGTAGGAGATATCCGTCTCTTGTGCCGCGATTCGTCGTCCCGGCTTCGAACTGACAGCGAGGTGACGGCATGGTAGTTTCTGCAGACACTTCTGGCCGTAGGCGGGACTGAGACCATGGGAGAGAGAGTGCAAGTGATGCAACACAAGACCGGCTTTACGCTCATCGAACTTCTGATCGTGGTCGCGATCATCGGTATCCTGGCCGCGATTGCGGTGCCCAACTTTCTGAACGCACAGACTCGCGCCAAGGTTGCGCGTTCACAAGCCGATATGAAGGCCCTCGGCAACGCAATCGACGCCTTTCGAATCGACCGGAACGTTCTACTCGTCGATTTTTGGGATGAGGGCGACGCCGACGCACGACAGAGAATTCTCGGTTTCGGCGTGGGGGAATTGGACAGTCTCGACGATGCCCTACGCAACCAACGTAGTATCTACGCGCCTCTGACTAGCCCGATCGCCTACATCGGTTCGATTCCAGACGATCCCTTTTTCGGCCAAACCAATCAGACAAGCGACCGCCTCAACATCGCGTTAGCGGGAACGTATTTCTATTGCGATGAAGAGTCGGCCATCCCGGGTTGGGATTGCGGTTTCGGCGGGCTGCAACCCGGCCGCGCCGAACAACTCGGCCTGCGCCCGCTTCCCCAGAACAACTGGGCGATGATCGGGACCGGACCCGATACGACAGCGGAAGAAATGGGCACGAGCGATCTGCGCGGGCTTCCCTACGACAGTAGCAACGGTCTGCGCAGCCAGGGCGATATCGTCCTGCGTAGCGGCTGAGTGCGATCACCTGGCTCCGACCACATCGAGTAGAACTTGCAGATTCTCGATAGGCGTCTCGGGTGAAATACCGCCTCCGGGGGAGATCAACACAGGAGCGCAACGCGCCGCTGTCTCCATCATCTGTTCCGCCGCGTCACGCACCCGATCGACCGTACCGCGTACGAGACCATCGAGCGGCGGAATGTTGCCCATCAACACGATATCCGGCCCCAATAACGTTCGTGCCCGTTCGGCGTCGATCTCGTGGCTGAAGTTGAACACATCCATCCCGATGGTGGCCAGATCCTCGAAGATCTTGTCGTTCGGTGTATCGTTGTGGAAGATGCGCACCAACCCGGGGAAGGCCTCGAAAATCCTGCGCAGAAACGGAATCCCAAACACGCGAGCGTCTTCCGGGCTCATCATGCCAACGACATCGTCCAGCACCAACACCCCAAGAGGATCGTCCATTCGTTCCAGTTGGCTCTTCAACCAACGAATACATAGATCGGTCGTACGATCCAAGAGTTTCAGGCACCGGTCGGAATCGAGCTGCGTGGCCATCAAGAACTCCGTCACACCGATCAGGTGCGACGCGACCGCCAGCGGTCCCCGCGCTCCCGCGATGCGCGGTGGAAATCCCTTGGCCTCGAGTGCAGGCTTCATACGCTCGTATTGCCGTAGCACCACAGGCATCAAGCCGTCTCGCTCCGGGTCCGGTGTTGCGACATCGGCGATGGCCTCCAGTCCGCCCGGGTAGTGCCGGATGAGCGGTGTGGAGACCGAACTCCACTGGAAGACAACACCCCAACCGCTCGGCTCGTTGGCCATGCCAAACTCGACCCACGCGTCCGGAATAAAAGCAACCCCGGGAAGATCGGCGTGAACTTTCTCATAGGTTTCGAGCCATACTTGCGAGTCGAAATAGAAATCCATCGTATCGACGCCCGCATAGCCCGGCATCCAGGGTGAATCGATGATCAGCGCGAGCATCGTACGGTCTTTGACTTTGCCTCGCGCAATTCGTTCGAATTCCGCTAACGTCTCTTCGTATCTGTTCGTCGTCATTTTGCTGTCCAAGAACGGGTCTCTTTCGACATCTCGCGTTACCTTCACTCGCACGTCCACGAGTTAGCAAATGCGGACCGCCTTATTTTGCGCTTCGAGACTCAACTGGGCCGCGAGAAACGTCTGCCGCTGCGGCATGGCATTCTCGGTTCCGTTCAGACAATCCAGAATGAGTTCACCGAAATACGGGTACCCGACCTCCCCGGCCACGGAGAAATGCCGCTCGTTTTCACCATCCACCAGAAAGACATGATCGCCTTGGTTCTCACGCGCCACATCGATATACTTACGTAGTTCAATCGAACCCTCCGTTCCCATAATAAAGGTCCGGCCATCCCCCCATACCCCCATCCCGTCGGGAGTAAACCAATCCACGCGAAAATAGAGCGTCGCACCGTTGCTGCCCCGCAACACCGCGTCGCCAAAATCCTCTAACTCGGGGTATTGCGGATTGTTGTGGTTCGCGATTTGGCTACAGACGACTTCAGCTTCATCCACATTGGCGTAGTGCAGAAACTGTTCGATCTGATGGCTGCCAATGTCGCAAAGAATCCCACCGTATTTTTCGCGCTCGAAGAACCAATCCGACCGACTGGGTGCGTTCAAGCGGTGGGGGGCGACGCTCGTGACCTGCAACACGCGGCCAATCGCGCCGTCCTTGATGAGTTGCCCGGCGAATACGGCACTTTCGTTGTGGACTCGCTCGCTATAGCAGACCGCCCAGATCAATCCCGTCTCACTCACCTTCGCCCGCGCTTGCGCCAGCTGTTAGAGCGTCGTGAAGGCTGCCTTGTCGCTGAGATAGTGCTTGCCACGATCCATCACCCGCAAACCCATCGCGCAACGTTCCGAGGTCACCGCCGCGCCCGCCACCAGTTGGATCGAATCGTCGTCCAAGACCTCGTCCTCCGACGAAGCCGCCTTGACATCCGGGTACGTTTCGCAAAACGCCTTCATTTTGGCGGGGTCGGGGTCGTAGACCCAGACCAACTCCCCGCCGTGCTCCGTCAAGCCATTGGTCATCCCATAAATGTGCCCGTGATCCAACCCCACGGTGGCGAATCGAAAATCGCCCTTCCCGCACACAAAGTTCAGTTTGCCTTTCGGCGCGTAGTTCATTCCATCCGCTTTTGACATCGTGTCACTCCTCGTTGCGAGCAGCCTGTGTTTCTCGTACGAGCTTCATTGATCGCTCGTAGAACCCACGACGATATTGTCGTCGCCGAAGTTCTCGACCGCTGCTGTCTTTTCATAAAAGTGTGTGGCGTTCTTCTGTAACCCTTCCGCCGTGTAAAAAGGATTGTTCTTCTCCAACGGCAGTTGGACCGTCGTATCCGTCGAAGCGCTCTGATAGATCGCGGTGATCAGTTCCAACGTCTTCCGCCCTTCCAGGCCGTCGACGAGAACGTCGGTGCCCCGCTCGATCGCGGTCAGCACATTATCGAACTCACCCTCGTAGCGATCGAACTCCAGTTCCTCGATCCCGTCGTACAGCGCTTGGATCTCCTGCACCAACTCTGGGTTCTCATCGGGGAAGCCGTTGCTTCGCGAAGTCGAGGCGTAGACCTTCCAGGGGAACGATATCCGGGCTTTGGCGCCCTGGAAAACCAACTGCTGCTCTTCCCCATGGTGAACGACGGAGCTGGTGACCTGCGCCAAGCCACCGTTCGCGTACTTAAAAATAGCGACGGAGAGGTCCTCCACTTCGGCATTGTCATGCGCGGTGTTGCTCATCACGGCCCGCACCTCGGTGGGCATCCCCATCATCCATTGGAACATATCGAGGTGGTGAACGGCGTGGTTCAGCGTGCAACCGCCCCCCTCCTTATCCCACCGGCCCCGCCACCAGAGGTCGTAATAACAGTGCCCTCGCCACCAGACCGAATCGACCTGCGCGTGCAAGATATCACCGGCAACGCCCGAATCCAGAACGGATTTCAACCTCCAGATCGGCGTACGGAAACGGTTTTGTGCGATCACCGCCAGTCTCTTCCGGCTCTTCGCCGCAGCCGCGATCATCGCATCGCATTCGGCAAGCGAAACAGCCATCGGTTTTTCACAGATGACGTGTTTTCCGCTTTCCAGACATTCGATACCGATCGGCGCGTGCGTGTAAGGTGGCGTGCAAATCGAGACCAGGTCGACCTTTGGATCGTCGCGGATCTGCGCGTAATCCTCGAATACACTTGCGTCGAGTTGAAACTCTTCCTTCTTCGCCTCCGCCTTCTCCAGATAGCTGTCGGCCAGAGCCACGATCTTGCAGCGCTCACTGAATTTCCGATAGGTCTCGATATGTGTCCTGGAGATGCCACCGGCACCGATGATGGCGACGTTCAACATGAGACAGACCCCTTACTTTACGATTCGCGCCGGTTCCTCCCAGCGGGGGAAATAGCGTAAACGGCCCCTCCCCATGCGTCAAGAAAATCGCAGCGGAGTGTTCCGGTGGAAGGTCGTAGCGGAACTTACGGCCCAAATCGGTGAACGTCCCCATCGCTGCGTATGCCGTTCGACGATTAGTACACCAAGAAGATGTTTCGGCCCGCGCGAGAGACCGGTCCCACGGCCCCCCCGCTATCGCCATCCATCACACGGTCCGGTCCCCGTGAAATGATCCACCACTGGTAGTTCCCTGGCATCTTGACACCGTGATAGTACTGCATAGCCTGCGGTCGAAAGAACTTCTGCCGGGGACCGTTCGGCAACGTCGGGTCGAAGTAACCGTACCGGAAGCCCCGCTCGCCGTCCTGATCTTCACTGATCTGGAAAGGATCGTCAACCGACTCGGCGTCGTTCAGATAGGCGACCGGCGTGCTCAACGCATTGAAATAAAGCGGACTGGTGTGGGAGCCCCAAAGGGCGTACGGCATGTAGGCGTTGTTATCCAGCCGATACGACTCGATGGCCGTTGCTAGCGAACGAAAATCGTTCTCCACCCGGGCAACTTCGGCCCGGACGCGCGCGTTCATGAAGTTGGGAACGGCTATGGCGGCCAAGATGCCGATGATGGCGACGACAATGAGCAGTTCGATGAGTGTGAACCCACGGCACGAAGTCATGGACAAGCCTCCGTCGTTCTCGAGAGGTCCCGCAGCCTTTCGGCCTGGAA
>CAYTDF010000118.1:0-7846 GCA_964436365.1 uncultured bacterium
GTGATCTCTGAGCAACAGCTTCGGCAAATGATAAGGAGCATGCTTCAGGAGATTTAATGGGGGTGGCGATGGACCAAGTATCGCGATGGCAGTTAGGTATGGGATTTTTTTCCCGTTCGTTCATTTTATTTGGTACCCTGTTATTAATATTTCTACCGAGCTGTACTGATAAGGAAATTCCCGCAGAAGACGACCCTCGTGGTGAGCTCCTTTTTATCATGGACTGCCAGTGGGATCCTTCGGCATCCCAGCCTCGTATGTGGCAGTGTGAAGCTGACGTTGATAATGAATTTGTAGTTGGGCATATCGTATTGGCACTTATGGATGAGGAGCGGCTGGCTTTCTGTGGCGAGGATCTCCATACCCAGACAGGAAATAATCTTTATGATTCGTTGGTTGAGAATCTTACCGAGGGGAGGTTTAACTGCGTGTTTGTAAGGGAAAACGTTTCCGGTAACGAGTTTGATTGGATCTGGGATGATGACAACAATGAGCTTCTTATGATTTGGCGACCAATAAATGCTAGTAATAAATTTGTTACCCTGGCAATTGATGAACGCTCCGAAGAGAAGATCGTGAATGGGTGGGCTTATTATTATGAGGAAAATTAATTAAAACGTTTCTTTTCCTGTACAACATTTGCTTTGTGATTATGTTATCATTCGGTACCGGATGGGCCGATTAACATAGGAGATATTTTTTTATATGAGCATTATTAAGTACAGTTTTAACAAGCGTCCCGAGAGCATTTTCGACGGCTTTTTTGGGAGCAGCCTTCCTGACATGACGACCACGTGGTCCTATCCCGGGTCGGACGTCGGAAATGTTCCCTACGCAAATACTTATCGAACTGATGAGGGCTACAGTATTGAGGTGGCCCTTCCTGGCGTGAACAAGAACAACGTCGATATTAATGTTGACGGTGACATGCTGGTCATCTCTTCTAACCTGCGTGGTCAGAAGGATGTGGTTCTGCCGACTTATCTTAAGCAGGAATTTGCTTATTCTGAGTTTAGTCGTACTTTCAAGCTTCCTCGTGATATGCGCCTTGAGGATGTTCATGCCTCCTTTAAGGACGGGATGCTTCTGATTGATGTACCTATTGGCGGCACCACCGTCGGCCGACGTATTGAAATTAGCTAGCACGTATTATATCAGTACCGCAGGGAGGCACGGGTTTCAATTTTGAAGATAGGTGCCTCACCCATTACACACACACACAAAGGAGAATAAAATGGGTGATTCAAAGAAGAGCGGATATGAACTCCGCACAGATTTGCTAGGGATGGCAATAGGGATTGTTGCTGACCGTGTCAGCCGGAAGGTTGAAAATGAACACTTCAAGCCGGAGGGACAGCGGAGTGCTGTTGAACCTTACACGACTGAAGACATTATTGTTGAGGCTGAGAAGCTTTATACATTTGTTCAGAAGAAGTAGACAATAATACTATAGTATTTCCGCAGGGAGGCACGGGGTTACAGGTGTCTCACATTTAATATAAGGAAAACAATGAGTACAGGTACAGTGAAATTTTTTAATATGAGCAAGGGCTTTGGGTTTATTACCCAAGATGAAGGAAAGAAGGATTTTTTCTTTCATGTTTCTGAGCTTATGGGATCAACAATTAATGACGGAGCCAAGGTCGAATTTGACCTAGGTGAAAGCCAAAAGGGTCCGTGCGCCGTTAACGTTCGAGAGTCTTATCCCCAGCCGGGCCGGTAAGTAATTAACGACCGCAGGGAGGCACGGGTTACAGGTGTCTCATCTTTTTTCTTGAACAACCTATAGCTTCTCTTTATTATTAAGGGTCACTCACGAAGAGTGATTGTTTGCTTAACCACTAAGGAGAAATTATGAGCTACAACAAGACAAAGACGACCAAGCGATTCACGTATCAAGTTAACCGAAACGAGACGGCAAAGAGGGCCGGATCTAATACGGTTTCGATCTCGACCAATCCGGCTGAGGGTACCGGTTACAGTGTGGGCACGTCCAGCCTCACTATGACTGTGAAGGAAGCCACTGCGCTTCGGGGTTTCCTCAACACCGAACTCGGTGCCAGCGATAGTTCTGACATTGACGTAAGCGACAGCTCCGTCATTTAGTTGTTTTAATCCGCAGGGAGGCACGGGGTTACAGGTGTCTCACATAATATAATCGTGTAAATTCTATTCTGCTAGTGGTAAAATATACTATGAGTACAAAATATTCTTATCTTCCGCCGAATGCCTGCGCTAACGCGCTAGCCAGAATGCAGCGATTCCACGATGATCTTGTGGCCCTGTATAAGTCACACCGCATGGAGCTCCTAAGTAACCTGGGTCGTCGCAACATTGTGATGTCCCAGCCGATGGAGGAGTTCTTCGCCCATGAACTGGCCAAGGAGCTCGACGGTCACGTCGAGTGTGATGGTCGCACTGGAAAGGCTGACATTGTTATCCACAGCCTGGGGAAGGAGCTTGAGTGCAAGCTCAACACTCCCCATGGAAAGAGGAGCCACTCCCTTCAAGCTGACTGGGTGACAGTCGGCAAGAAGGGGTGCCTGGACTTCCTCTACCTTATTGCTGACACTGAATTTCAGAAGTTTGCTGTCCTGCACTTTTCTGGGCTGGAACAGAAGGATTTCCATCCTCCCTCTCCTGGCAGTCGTAACAAGGTTCGAATTAGGCTTGACCAGGCGATGGGTAGGTGCAGCGTCCTTCACGGGGAGGCTGTGCGCATTAACGGTCGGGAGATCGAGAAGATCGATGCTAAGATTGCTGATGTCGATAAGCGCCGGCGCACCAGGCTGCTAGAGCTTGGAAGCCGAATTAGGAAGACCACGGCGCCGCGACGAAGGGAGCAGCTGGCTGGTGTCGTCTCCCGCGAGAAGGCGAGGTTCGACAAGAAGGAGCGGAAGCTCCAAGAGCGTCGCCAGATGTGGCAGTCACGTCCTGGAAAATGGACCTTTGAGCTGGCACAAATTACTGAAGACTAGTGACGATAATCGCCCCCTTCCTCCATATTTATTTTAGAGGAGTTTATAGTGGCGATCCATCGAACCAGGATCGAATGGCGACAGGCACTTGAGGACCTGCTTAAGGAATACACCGCTGCCGGGGTAATCAGTAATCCCACCCTAAGCTTTCTTACTGAGATGCTGACTCGATTGAAGAGTCGTAACCTCACACCAAAGCAGACCAATCGGGCTGAGGAGATCCTGACAAGGGGAGTCCCGCAGGGTAATTTAGATGCCCTTAAGAAAATCGAGCAGATGTTGGAACTGCCTGACTCCAAGAGATTCGAGAAGCCACTACGTGACTTTCAAAAGAGGCTGTCCCAGCTTCGTGACCTCAGTCCTCGACAGGCACGTTACTTCAGTCGAATTAAGGATGAGATGGACGCCCTTAGGCATGCATCGGTAATAGAGTTAACCGACGATGACCTAAGGACTCTTTGGTGTTGCGAGCAGTTTTTCTCCATGGGATCCGCGTACTACTGGGCTACTCGCCCACAAAAGAGGTCGCGACTGGCATGTGTCTTTGGACAGTTCAAGGAGGAGCAGGTGATCCGTGATATCGATTTCCAGTTTGTCAAGCACTCCTTTCGGGGCAAGCTTAAGCGACTGGCCTTTCCTCGATTCTGTCCTGGCGATATCGCCTACGCACGTTCACTGCTCGATGAGCCGGGAGTCGTACTAGAGGGTCCGCTGGTGGGCGGAGCTCAGGTCGGATTCTGGGTGCTGCTCTCTGGCCAGCGGATCTTCGTCGATGATGCGGACCTGCTCAAACGTCGCCCTCGTAGTAATCTTTAACGTCCTTTTTGTCTGCTGAAATATATTTAATCCTGGTATGTCGTCTTCCATCACTATAACCCCAAAACGTATTCGAGAGATTATCGCTGAGGAAATCGCCAAGCGTCGCCTCCTCTATGAGAAGGTGACCAGGGATAACTTAGAGAATGCACTGATTGATATTCTTGATGTTGACCTGGGTGATCGCCTGGAAATCTCCACACAGGATGATCCCGCATCTGAGAATCCAGCATGGACTTTTGCTATCAGCGGATATGGAAACCGTGAGGAGGCTGAGGACCTGGCGGCTAAGATTTCAAACGGCCTGTTCTCTGTCGATGCCCCGGACGTTGGAAACTTTGGCGAACTGCAGGATCCCAAGCGACAGGCCCGGGCGATCCAGGTCGGTGATAGCTGGACGGTTACGGGCGACGTTCTCGACCTCTGGCCGGAGTCCACTGGGCCTCTTCCGAAGGATGGGCCTGTCATCTCTACGGACCTTCACGATAAGAACTGGGATGCCCCTGGGGCCGAGCAGATACAGACGCTGAAGACAGCGCAAAAGGTTCGTCACGCCGCTAAGCCTGCTGCCGATGTTGTGAAGGCATTGACAGCCACCGTGATGCTGCAACCTGTCCAGACTGCGATGAGGATACACGCTGATGCTAGTCCGGATGTCTGGTGGGAGGAGGTAAAGAAGGAGCTGATCACCCAGTCAAAGGCGCAGCTCCCACCGGAGACCGTTGTGGCAGTGGGTCCGTGGTTTCGAGGTACAGCTAAGAAGATGGCACAGGATGTTATAGCCTCTGCTCCTGATAGTATCACTCAGGCCCTTGATGTTGCTGAACTCGAGCAGGACTTGGTCGATGCCGCCGAGGATCCAGACACCGGCCTCTTTGGTTTCGATGTGGACGACACCGCGCTCTCTCCGAAGAGCGAGTCAGTTGATCGCCTTCGCAGGCTGATCGGCCAAATTATTATCACATCTCACTTATCCAATCAGGCCTAGTGGCGGTATAATTCTATATTGTTAGGAGCTTGAGTTGTGAGGTGTATCATCTGCGGAACCGAGTCGGCTAAGTTCACCCCAGGTAAGGGTGGTTCCCTGTGTAGTTCATGCAATGAGGATACACCCAAAAAAGTGTCACAGCTTGATTTTGATGTGGCCTACTGGCCTAATGCCAGTTCGGTGCCTACTTCAGTTCGCCAGAGCTTCTACTCCGACTATCTTCGCTCCTCATTAACCCTTCAGAGATATATCGTGGAGACATCCACACTGGCAGCTGGCACCCTGATTATGTTCAAGGCCCGAGGAAAGTATCGCCACCAGAGGACTGGCATCATTCTAAGGGAGTGTGGTCCCACCGATGAGTGGGTCGATATTCTCCTTGAGGGTCGTCATCGGACAGAGCGTCGATGGAAGATTGCTGAGGCGATCGCGGGCTGATGCGCCTCCGCGATTCCCACTTGGAATCGCTTGTTATTGCCCGTGATGTAGCGGGCACCCTCTTTCGTGAGGTCATTGTTTTTACGGTGGACCTGACTGTCTCAGTCCTCCAGGCCTATCAGAAGAGCCGCAGGCTGCATGAGGGTGTCCTGGTCAGGATAAAGATTAACCATCGTGATTTTTCTAGCCACTCGATTTTAGGTATTATAGTGGAGCGGACTGAAGGCTCTAACTGGGCATCGCAGCCTACCTGGACAATTTTAACAAGGGGTGAGCTACGTAAGTGCACCATCGATGAAATTGAGATTGTGCGGAAGCGTGGAAGAGATAGTTGAGTTTTAAAGTTTCCATTTTTTTCTTTCTTATGATCTCATACTGCGAGCCCCCTCGTCACCTGGAGTGTGAGAGGCTTCTTTTTTTAATTGATGAGAGCTGTGAGAAGGACATTCGTCGTCACGCTCGACAGGACATCCTGCTAAGGGCGGATGAGGCTGGCTGCTTTGATGGATATGTTCGACGACGACCGAATAATTATAAGGGTGGGATGTTAGCGCCCACGAGGATTAGAGGCAGGAGTGATGGCAAAAATTCTTACCAAAGAGAAGCTACAGGATATTATCAAGGAGGAGCTGTTCTACCGGGAGTTCTATCGAGATGTAGAGAAGACGGTGACCGAGAAGCAGGAGAAGGCAGCACCCTTCGGCAGCGGCATGGAGCGTGCCAAACTGGACAAGGAGCAGGCGAAGCTGATAGGCCACACCTGGCTGACCCACGTGAGGCTGAGGGACTCAGCCATCGAGGAGGGGATAGGTAAGGTGGTCTGGCACAGCCTAACGCCTGAGGGGGTCGTGGACGTCCTGGACATCAAGTTTGAGAACAGGCTCTACAGGAACGTGCCGCTCGGGGAGGTCGTCTCGGAGCAGCAGCAGACACACGAACACCGGGCCCGCGACAAGGATAATAAGGATAGGCCGTAGTGCCGACGCAAGGGGAACTGCATGAAGATTCGGATCGATAGGCTGCGGCGATTAATTCGTGGTGCGTTGTTAGAGTATGAAAATTACCTCCCAGCAGACAAGAATCCCCATGCCCTGGCCCGTCGACTCCTCGATCAGCATGAAAGTTTTGAGGAGGCCTTGGCCGCTGCAGATGACCTAGATCCCCAAGCTGCTGAAATCTTACGTCAGCTTGGACCGAAGTCGCCCTCCACTGTTAGGTTTTTTCCATTCGGTAGAATGTGACAGTTTGTCGCGAACCGAATAGTTATTTAAGCAGATGACATCTGAGGAGATAAGCACATGAAGGTAACGAGAAAAATGCTGAGGGCTCTAATTGAGCAGGAGGTACAATCCCTTAATGAGAACTTTAGCCCAATTGGTGGTATCGGTTTTGGACCCACTCCTGCTACACGTCGGAGCTCCTACTTAGATCTGCCTATCATGGATGAATCAGATAATGATGAGACAGCATCCTACACCAATGCCGAGCTCGGCATCCGTCATGGGCACAAGCCCACCAATGAGGCCCAGCAGGCTGTGAAAGAATTAATCGATCGTGGCATTGACCTTAAGGAGGTCATGAAGCAGTTGGTCGATCATTTGCATAGTTAATTGGGGAGATGTAGTAAGATGCGCGAATCAGATAACACACTGAGTAGATGGCAGCAACTGGCTGGAATTCTAACTGAGTCAGTTGAGCACGAAAATGAGGATGTAGATGAGACCCTTCAGGAGTCCGCCTCCCTTTCCCGCCTGCGTAAGGCAGTCCGACGTGAGTGCCGACAGGTTCTCTCTGAACTTCGTAGCCGTTCCAAAAGCAAGTAGACAATTCATTGTTTTTTAAGATTCACGGGAGTTTTTCCCGCTGATAGGAGGATAGTTTTATGGAAGTTTTAAGTAAGGCTGCGGATGTTCTTAAGCAGCTCACGTCAGTTAGCCTCTCACTACTCGCCCTCGCGGTGGTATTGCAGGTGCTTTTCGGGGCGACAGTCCCGTTCGTTGAGCTCGATGTCGTCGGCAGCGTCATTGATGTTACCAAGCAACTCGGTTCTGAGGGACTGGTCGGTTTGGTAGCTCTTTGGGTTTTAGCTGCTTTACTAAGTAAAGACTGACTTCACGTATGAGTTCACCACGACATTGGCGACCTGTATTTATCGAGAACAGCCGGCTTCCGGTCTGGCTCTCGAAGGTTGCTCCGATTCGGATCTGGGCGCTTAGCCTGGCGGTCTGGGTCTTCTGTCGTGGTGAGCTCGCCGTGCGAACCCGGACCCATGAGACGATACACTTTCAGCAACAGCTGGAGCTACTGTTTGTAGGACAGTGGATTCTTTATGGCCTCTTTTACCTGCTAGGACTTATCAGGTGGAGGAAGGGATCAGTGGCCTATCGGCTCAATCCCTTCGAGCAGGAGGCCTTTGACAACGATGACTTTGGTGATGAGTACCTGGACGTGACGCGTCGGCGGTACTCATGGCTGAAGTACCTTTCGAAGTTTTTAATTGACAAGAGCCCGGCAGCGGGCAGGGAGTGAGAGAATGGAACTAACATCTAACCAACTCAGGCAGATAATCCTGGAAGAGATGCAGAGGCTTGGTGAGGCCGACGAGGGAATGGATGCCCATGGTCGA
>CAYTDF010000118.1:7946-10562 GCA_964436365.1 uncultured bacterium
CCCATTTTTATTTTAAAGCGTGATACATTGCATGTCCTTGCTGGTTTAATATGTCATGGTTGATTCTACGCCTCCACTTACCGCCACCCAAAATGCAACTCGGGCCAACGCTGTCTTTGGTCACGAACTTCAGCGTGCACTTTTATCGGTGGAAAATACAGTTCGACAGATTAAGGTGCGTATTGCCGGACTCCAATCGCGACTGGAGCAGGCCAGTCAGGAGCTGGAGGAGAAGGGATATGAGGCATACCTCGTCGCCCTAGGCGAGCTGCAGCCTGATGTGACTAAACTTGAGAACCTAAGATATACGCTTGACAGCCAGCGAGAGGCTGTCATTGTTGTCAAGGCGCAACTTACAAAAATTTGTCGGGAGAACTAATGAGTCGAAGTCAAAAGTTATTTTTAGAAGCAATGTCCCACTGGCCCGCCGGGGTTACGGTGGTGACGAGCCTGGACGGCGATGAGATTCGCGGTGCTACGGTGTCATCATTCACCTCACTGTCAGTTGACCCCCCTCAGGTGATCGTCTGCCTTAAGCATGATAGCCGATTGTTGGAGTCCATTCGACAGTCAGGCCTTTTCTGTATCAACATGCTGTCCGACAAACAGGAGGATATGTCAGCTGCTTATGCACGTCGTGATCCCGAGACTCCTCCCCTTCTGATTCCTGAGGCCTATGGATATATTACTTGTACCTTAATGGAGGTCTTGGAACCCACTAATGGTACTCATGTAGTTGTGGTAGGCTCCGCCGACAGTAGCAGCGTTGAGACTGATGAGTCTCCCCTGGTATACTGCAATCGAGGATATCGTCGATTGATGTAGGAAATGCGTGTTCGGGAGCTCCTCTTTAAATTATATGTTAAGATACTTAGTATGGGGCCCGGCTCGGAGCTACGTCGATGTCATGGTATGTCGCCAGTGGGGACCAAGTGCATTCAGCACTTGAATCACTGGTGGAGGTGCGAGGATGCGTGGGGTCGTCGATGGAAGAGGCCGAAGCGCGTGTAATGCGACGAAGGCTGAGATAGAATAAACTTCCTGCTGATGAAAGGCACACAATGAAAATCCTAGAGGTTCGAACATCAGCCCTTCAGCAGATTCGAACGCACCTTGAAGAGGGTCGTAAGATCCAGGCAATTAAGACGTTGCGCACCAGTACCCAGTGTAATCTGCGGGATGCTAAGTTGGCTGCGGAAAATTTCGGGGTCAAGCTCGGTTTGCTGGATATCTCCTACGCGAACAAGGAGGCTATGATCAAACCGGCTACGTGTATCGATCGGGTGATTATTTCTGTGGGTGAAGGGCGCGTAGAGGTAGACTTAGAGGAGGCTCAGTTTCACATCATGCGAGAGCTGGGAATTATCCCGCTGTCGGAGACGCGCAGGCTTCTCCAGCTCCTTGAGGTGCTCCGTCGTTTTTCGGAGGGAGAGGATTTTGAGCTCCGATGATTTTCGTGTCGAAAATCTCGGCTGGGCACTCGATGCGCTGGACTGCGCACGGCACTTTATCAAGGAGGCGCTTACACCCCAGGAACGTAATCGCTACCTACGTCGCTTAAAATCGCTCCATCATGACCTTGGGACTGAGCTGAAGAAATCTGGAAAGAAGAAGAAATGAGGATTGGAATTGTTGGGAGTCGTCGTTGGAAGGACCAGGGAGCTGTGGAGGACCTGATTGCTGCCTTCCCGACTGGAACTGTTATTGTGTCGGGGGGATGTAGGGGAGTTGATACCTGGGCTGTCGAGGCAGCCCGGGACCACGGGTTTGAGGTGGTCGAGTACCTTCCTGACCTACCACCAGCTGGCAGTTCACGCTGGGAGTTTACCCAGGCATATCACGCTAGGAATCGATTGATCGCCGAGGATGTAGATGTGCTCTACGCATTTGTTATGCAGGACCGCCGGGGTGGCACCGAGAACACAATCAAGCATGCCATGAACCTAGATGTTCAGGTCGAGGTGATCTTCGAGGACACTCCGTGTACGAATACGAAGCCTTAATAACCGGCGTCTATGACGGCGACACCTGTACTGCGACCATTGACTTGGGCTTTAGGATATTCAGGCGTGGTATTAAACTTCGTCTTGCCGACATTGACACTCCGGAAATTAGAACCAGAGATCCTGAGGAGAAGCTGGCCGGCTACGTTGCACGTGACTTCTTACGGGAGCGCGTCCTCAACAAGCAGGTCAGGGTGAGGAGCGTGGCCAAGGGGAAGTATGGGCGTTATCTCTGCACTATTTGGGTGCTGGATGAGAACGGGACACCACTGGGTGCCAGCGTAAACGAGGAACTAATTGAACGGGGATTGGCAAAGGTCTATGGAACTTAATTTGAGAACTGATACTCTGAAATGTGAGAACTGCCACAAGAATGCCAGCCGCTTGTTTCGGGTGATTGAGCCGGGAACCACTTACATTCTCAACGGTGAGGTGATTGAGAAGCCGCTGCCGTGGAGGTGCTGTAATAGCATGTGTGCAAAGTCATTGGCAGCATGGTTGCTGGGCCCAGGCCTGACTAAGATGCCAAAGGGTTGGCGATTGGAAGAGGTTAAGAAATAAGTGCGATGGATCGTGTAATTTTGAAGCCGGCATGTTATAATGAATTATTGAG
>CAYTDF010000119.1:0-1186 GCA_964436365.1 uncultured bacterium
ATGCCGGTGAGGTGGAAACACAGTGGATTCACGAGGGAAAGATCTATGTCCTCGACCGAACCACGAGTCAGCTGAACGTTTTGGAAAACGCACAGAATCAAGGTGCGCAGGTTTGGTCGGAAAAGATCGCCGATTTTGCCGACCCCAGCCGACTCAAAGAAATTATACAACGTTGTGAGTACGAATATGCGGAGACGATCGAACGCGAGGGTAAGAAATTCCATCTTTATAAGACCAAGCCGGATCAACTGAAATACCATCTCTTGATCGATACGGAGACATTCTTGCCGGCCGAGCAATACTGGACAACCACACAGACCCAAAATGGTGAAACCACCACAAGGCGTTTATCGACCTACCGCTACAGTTGGAATCAAGATATCGATCCTTCCTTTTTTGTACCCGAAATCCCAGAGGAGGCGGGTATCCAAACGGTGGACTTCGGCCAAGAAGCGGTGGCTCACGAGATCCTGCCGGGCCAAGGTGTCGGGCCGGTGCATATCGGTATGAGCGTCAAGGCGCTGAAAGAACTATGGGGCGAACCCAACTCCATCGTGGGTGTTATTATGCACAACTATTGGGATCATGGTGTGGAACTGATAGTGAGCGACAAAGTCGATCAGATCGTATGCGTGTATGGACGCATACGTCCCGGTTTCAAGACATTCGCGGGCAAGACCGCCGGTGGGGCTGGTATAGGAAGCACTGAGGAAGAAATCATCGCAGCCATGGGCGAACCGGATGAACGTATCGAGCATCGTCAGCCGGGCGCGCCCGCCGATAGGCCTTTTGGCGTGAGTCTGAATTACACGTCGAAGGGCTGCATGTTCTCACTGATGCCGAACGTCATGGGGACGATTGAAGAAGAGCGGCGAGCCACCATGATTCTGATTGGGCCGCCGGGATTAGATTCTGTAGCGACAGACGATACATAGGAGGAGCAGGACCGGCAGCCGAAGTATGTTCTACCGCAGGCCATGCTTCTTGATCAGTTCCTGAAGATACCGCCTCGAAAGCCCGGCGGCGTTGGCGCTTTGGGTGACGTTCTCGTCATTGGCTGCGAGAAGCGCCTTGAGGTAGTGCCGCTCGAAGTTCTCGCGCGCCTGCGCGAAAGGGATTTCGGGATCGACCAGATCGCCGCCGGAGGTTGGATTGGCGCGCTTGCCGGGGAAGGGGAGATCTTGGA
>CAYTDF010000119.1:1196-10446 GCA_964436365.1 uncultured bacterium
ACAGGATCATGCAGCGTTCGATCGTGTTTTCGAGTTCGCGGATGTTTCCCGGCCACTCGCTTTCCATCAAATGCCGCAGGGCGTCCTTGGCGATCCCCGTCATTGAACGGCTCAGGCGTTGGTTGCCGTCTTGAATGAAATGCTCGACCAGTTCGGAGATATCTTCGCGGTGTTCGCGTAACGGCGGTAGTTGGATCGGCAAGATGGAGAGCCGGTAGAAAAGATCTTCACGAAACGTCCCTTCTTTGACTTTCCGCTCCAAGTCGGCGTTTGTGGCGCAGAGGATCCGCACGTCGACGCGTTTGGCGACGGTGGCCCCGACGGGCCGCACCTCTTTCGATTCGAGCACGCGCAGCACTTTGACCTGGAGTTCGAGGGGCAGGTCGCCGATCTCGTCCAGCAGGATGCTCCCACCGTGGGCGGCCTCGAATAGACCAATCTTCCGGGTATTGGCTCCGGAGAAGGCACCCTTTTCGTGGCCGAATAGTTCGCTTTCGATCAGCTCGCGTGGCAACGCGCCGCAGTTGACGGGCAAGAATTTAGCTTTACTACGCGGAGAACTGAGGTGAATCGCTCGGGCGGCGAGCTCTTTTCCCGTTCCGCTCTCGCCGAGGATCAGCACGGTGCTGTCGGTCGGTGCGACGCGCTCGATCAGGTGATAGAGATCTTGCATCGCTCGGCTGGAGCCGATCAATCCCTCCAGGCCGTAGCGTTTTTCGATCTCCCGCGCCAGATAGCGGTTCTGGTCGATCAGGCTGCGGTGTTCGAGGGCGTTGCGGACAACAAGCAGGACTTCGTCGTTGTTGAACGGTTTGCGGATGTAGCTGCGTGCGCCGAGCGACATCGCCTCGACAGCGGTCTCGACCGTGGCGAACGCGGTCATCACGATCACCTCGATGTCCGCGTCGGTCTCCCGCAACCGTTGCAGGAGTTCGAGCCCGTCCATACCCGGCATTCGCAGGTCAACGAGCGCGCAGTCGAACCGATGCTCTTCTTGCAGCGGCAGGGCGTCGGCCCCGCTCCCCGCGGTCTGGACGGCATACCCTTCGCGCGTGAGTAGCCGGTTGAGGATGTGACACATCCCGGGCTCGTCATCCACAACCAGTACCCGTGCGTTTCGTGAATCGTTCATGGTTGTCCTACCGCGGACTATAGCACCCCGGGGGATTTCTGTCCGCGCAACGTCTTGTGGGGGAATCCGAAAAGCGTCTACCGCCCGCTTTCGCTTACGAACACGAGCGTGCGAGAGGACTCCGATCCCATGACGAACCGGGTTTTTCTATCGCCCAGCGGCTGAATGTCGCTGGTGGGGCGAAAGGTGTCGTAGTCCCATTTCCCATGGGTAGTCAGGATCACCTCCCGCACTTCCTGGGTCGGGTTGGCTAGGAATAGGTAGATAGAATGCTTCTTCTTCCGGCCTTCCACTTTTGTGAAAAGGCGCGCCGCATAACGGACGTCTTGGGTCTGGATTTCAACGTCACGGGTCTCCTTACCGTCGCGAAGAATGGTGGCGATCTCCAGCGTGTTCTTGTTGAGTTTTGGGAACAGCTTCCACAACGGCGTCTTGGTCAGGTCCCATCCCGGGGCGCGTAACGCATACCAGAAAAGGCTCTCGGCACCGTCGAGCAGAGTCAGGTAGACCATGGTCTGGGCTTGTTCGTACGTAGGTTGGTCGGCTTGGCTCGGCGTGGACCCGGCTTGAAGAACCGTGCCGACGTGTTGCCAGGACTCGCCGCTCTCTCGGGCGATTCGGGTCCATTCGCCGATTCGGGCAAAGGGTTCATCCGGCAACGGGTGGGGAACGATGCGCAAGGCGTCACACGCGTGAGTCCAGAGACCGTAGGTGAGAGGATCGTGGACCGCCAGAGCGATTGGCCGCCGGTCTTTTCGCTCGGCGAACTGGCGGTAGGCCTCGAAAACCTCCGGCTCCATCTCCGGCCAACGTTCGGGTTGGTCGATCATCGTCCAGCCAAGTACCGCCGGGTGACTGTCGAACAAAGCCTGCTTCTGAATCGAAACCGGCATGTTCTCTTTGACCTGCCATCCGGTATAGAGAGGTACATCGACCCGCAAGCCGTGCCGTTGAGCCTCGTCCAAACTGGTCTTGAAGCGGTCGAGGTTGCGGTCGGTTATGCCCTGAACCGTGTTGAAACCCTGCTGCGCTACAACGGAATAGTCCGCCGTCGTGACGTGATAGATACCGATCGGAAAGAACGGTCTCTTTTCCGTGTCGAGGAATCGCCCCTCCGAGTCCAGGCCCTCGGGCGGGCGGCGATCGGGTAGCACATAGAGCGTTCGTGTCGTCGTGAGCGTCTCTGAAAGTTCAGGAATACGTAGGCTAATTTGGTACGTGCCCACGGGAAGCCGTTTGCTCTTGAGAGGGAAGGCCGTATCTCGCGTGTGGGGAGCGGCGATCTCGAACCGCTGGATCAGCCGGTCGGCACTATCGGTCAACAGAACTTCCGCTTCGAGTTCTCGTCCTCTGGTCACGGATTCGCGGTGTGCGTAAACACGAACCGGGAGTTCGATACGGAAGCTCTTCTTCTCTTGAACCACCGTGTTTTGAGCCAACAGTACGAACGGTTGCGGGTCGCCGATTCGCTGCAGTAAAACATCGTCGTACCATACCGTCCCCGCGCCGCGCAGGCCCATCCCGACGTTTATTCGCGCCGTATTGCAAGGAAGTTCGGCTTCGAGCGTCACCAGTGCCCACTCGCCGTCGCTCTGAACGGGCACGCGATTCTCTTGCGCGCCCAACGAATGGCCGTCGACGTCAAAACACTCGATCCGGAGTTCGGCCATGGCGCCGGCGCGAGAGGAGACGCCCCGCATCCAGGCGGACCAACGATAACGCGCACCTTCGTCCACGTGCCGTACGGTTTGAACCACAGATGGGGTGAGTGTCGAACTGCCGGTTCGGAGAGTCAGGCTTCGCTGCCCGGTCCGTGCTGGGGTTGTGGCGAAGTCTACCGTACCGGCGTATCGCGCTGGGACGCTCCAGGCGGAGGCGCGGCGTTCGAAACTGGCGTCCGTTAGCGGCACAACCGTCACGGATTGCGCCCAGACCCCCATAGAGATCGTCAACGTTACGAAGAGTCCCAAGACGAGACTACTTCCCGCTCTTCGCGCCCTTTCCACCACTCTTGCCCTTGTCATCCGCGCCCGCCTTCTTGTCGCTATCGCCTGCGTCTTTTGCTGCCGGGCCACTTGCCGAACCCGCCACCATGCCCAACGTCTCGCGGACGCGGGTAGAGACCTCGTCGAAGATGGCCGGATTCTTTCTCAAGAAGGTTCGAGCGTTCTCCCGCCCCTGTCCGATTCTCTCCGTTCCATAACTGTACCACATCCCGTTCTTGTCGATGATGTCGCGCTCTACGGCCATATCGAGAACTTCGCCCTCACGGGAAATACCGAGCCCGAACAGGATATCGAACTCCACTTCTTTGAAAGGAGGAGCCACCTTGTTCTTAACGATCTTGACTCTCGTTCGGTTACCGACCATGTCCCCGCGCTCTTTGATCGCGCCGATCCTGCGAATGTCGAGACGTACCGAAGAGTAAAACTTCAGCGCTCGGCCACCCGATGTGGTTTCGGGATTCCCGAACATGACCCCGATCTTCTCACGGATCTGATTGATGAAGATTGCACAGGTGTTGCTCTTGGCCAGGATGCCCGTCAGTTTTCGAAGCGCCTTCGACATCAGCCGGGCTTGGAGTCCCACCTGCATATCGGACATTTCTCCCTCGATCTCCGCTTGCGGCACCAACGCGGCCACCGAGTCGATCACGATCACATCCACCGCGCCGCTTCGGACGAGCATCTCCACGATGTCCAGCGCTTGTTCACCGGTGTCGGGCTGTGAAACCAGCAACTCGTCGACGTCGATCCCCAGGTTGGCGGAGTACTTGACGTCGATCGCGTGCTCGGCGTCGATGAAGGCGGCTGTTCCCCCTAGCTTCTGGGCTTCCGCGACGATGTGCAGAGCCAGCGTCGTCTTGCCGCTCGATTCCGGGCCATACACCTCGACGACACGCCCGCGGGGAATGCCCCCAATGCCCAAGGCCCAATCCAGATTGATCGAACCGGTCGGAATTGCGGGTGCTTCGACCACCGGCGCATCCCCAATCTTCATAATCGAGCCTTTGCCAAACTGCTTCTCGATCTGCGCGATCGCCAATTCAATGGCTCGTCCTCGATCGTTCACCGTTCCTGATTTCGCCACGATTGCCTCCGTCTGCCTTGGGGATGCCTGTCCCGGAACCGCTACCCGGCCCTGAACGTGAAACTGGGCATAACTCCCTGTAGAATATATACTTGTCAAGAAATCCAAGTTGTTGTATTGTACTTATGTTCCATAGCCTGTCAAGAGGTTCTATCGTATCTCCAAAGAGTTGTTTCCGATTGGCAGACGCTGAACTCACGACTTTCGCGGGCACTTCGTGCGCGCTCCTGGCAGAACTGACGAGAGACGCTCAAGAACCAAATATGCGCATTTTGATGGTTACGCCCTGCATCCCCACGGGCACCGATGGCCGACGGCCCTACAACTTCCTCAAACACCTGTGTCAAGAGCATGAGGTGCGGCTTCTGGCGTTGAAACTCCCCGTGCAGACGCAGGAGCAGATCGACGCGCTCGCTGGACTGGGGATTCCGGTCCGCGCGTTTCCGATTCGCGCCTCTGCCTCGGGACTCAAATGTGCGTCGGGTGTGCTCTTTCGCGAGCCCCTGCGGGTATCTTGGTGCCGGAACGCTGCGTTGCGGCAGGCGATCGTCGAGGAACTCGATCGGGGGCCCGTAGATGTGGTCCACTTCGACCGGATGCGGATGGGGCAGTACGCGGATTGCGCGCCCGGCATTCCCAAACTCGTCGATTTCACCGATTCGCTGGTCATGTATCTCGAACGCTCGGTCCGCTTTCGTACGAGCGTGAGGAGCCGGTGGATCGACAAGTGGGAGCGCTGGACCATCCCCCGATTCGAGCGGCGGGTTCTCGAGCGAGTCGACGCTGGACTGGTCTGCTCCCCCGTCGACGCGGAGGTTCTTCGTCACTACCACCCGGGACACAGGATCGATGTCATTGCCAACAGCGTCGGTCTGGAGGAGTTCACTCCCCAATCGCGTGGCGATGCGCCGCCGGAGTCGATCCTAACCGGGACGCTCTTCTATTTTCCGAATATCGATTCGGTCCACTTCTGGTGCGACGACATCCTGCCCAAAATCCACGCTCGGCGGCCGGAGATGCGCACGCGCGTGATCGGGACACGTCCCACCCTCGCTATGCGCGCTCTGGATGGACGGGAGGGCGTCTCCGTCCACGCCGATGTGCCCCGCATGGCCGATTGTCTCCGTACTGAAGATATTTACGTCTGTCCTCTCCGCGTCGGTGCGGGAGTCCGCAACAAGCTCCTGGAGGCCATGGCCGCCGGGATGGCCATCGTTAGCACGACGCTGGGACCCGAGGGCATGAATGTCGAGCCGGGCAAGCATCTGCTTTTGGCCGACACGCCCGAAGAGTTTGCCGACGCCGTGGTTCGGCTGCTGGACGACCGGGAACTCAAGCGACGCTTGGGCGAGGCGGCTCGAAACTACGTTGAGGAAAACCACTGTGGGCAGATCAACGGCGAACGGCTGGTCGACATCTACCGGCGGCTGATCGACGCGCGGGCGGCTCGCCCGAGCCTGCGCACTTCTCCTGTTGGGCAATAGTTGCCCATTCCCTAGGTGTTTCGTCCAGGCAAGAGCCGCATTTGGCAGAAGTCCGCAGAGTGGCTCCGAATTTTCCCTCTCGAATCAGGCATTTTCTGCCCGCACGTGGTGAGCGGCGGCAGCAACTACCCTCACGATTCTCGCCCCGGCGGGTGGGATTGCCTCCCTGTGGCAGGCATAGACGATTCCCAAATGACTTAAGCTCTTAATTTCAAGTTTGTTACAGAGTTTCTTCGTCTCCAACTCATGCTCATTGAATCCTGGCACGGGATGTGCGTTTACCGGATTTGGGATTGTCATGTCGACCGCATGGGGCACCATGCCGGATCGTCCGGAGGAAAGTTATGGCACCGCTCGGAATCATCGATCCATCAACCGTGGGACGCACGCTACCTCACTCACCTGAGGCGCAATACCGTCTACATAGCGGTGATGTACTCGAACCTGCACCTGCACCGTCATTCGATCAAGCTTTGAGCGCCGCGCAAGGCACGGAAACCTCCGCGCCACCGACAGAGACCGCGCCCGCTCCCCCCGCCGCTGGAACTCCACAGCCACCCGCTGGGACTTCGCAGCCACCTGCTGGGACTTCGCAGCCACCCGTTGAAGCTTCACAACCCCCGGCCGCACAAACCACGCAACTTCCGGGAACTCATACGACCGCCGCCGGTGACACCCTCTCCGATCTGGCCTATGCCATCAAACAGCTCACCGGAAGTACTGTACCTCTCCATACACTGATCCAGCGTCTCGCTTCCGACAACGGGGTTGCCAATCCCGATCTGATCCAGACCGGTGTGACGCTCGACCTTCGCGGAACGATCGAGGCCGCGGGCGGGACTGTTGGACAGAACGTTATTCTGCAAGAGTCCGCCACGCCTGACGCGCCCGCCGCACCGGCTACACCGCAAGCGCCCGCAACGCCCAATCCTCAAACCGGCGACGAGCCGAAAGAAACCAAAGAGATAAGTGTTGCCGCTCATCGTGTGGCCGCCGCTCGGCCCAGCCGCGCGGTTGTTTTGCCTCCGCCAACCTTGCAGACCGTTTTCGGTGCGGATCGGGTCGAGAATGCGCAACGTCAGGCACAACCGGCTCAGACGACTCCGTTGGACACGATGTACGCGCAGCAGCAGAATTCGCCGGATCCGGCGTTGCAGAAGTTCGAGCAGGGCTTCATCGATAACACCCGCCGTCTGCAAGAGCAACGCGCCGCTACCGCGGCCGAAGCCGCGAAACAGCCGGTGCAACAGCCCATGCAACAAGCCGCGCAACCCAGCAACCAGCCGCCGCAGGGCGCTACACAGCCGATTCCGCTCTCCCAAGATATGCGCGTCTATACCGGGCCCGAAACCTGGCCGTCGCCGATCGGCGGGACGCGTCCCCAATCCAGCGCGGTTGGCGCACAGCCGAGCGTCGCTCCGCAGGCTCCTCGTCAGGGGAGCCTCCCCAGCGCCGTCGGAGCCACACCCATTTACCAGCAGCCGACCGGCAATCCGACAATCGGCACTCCGGCATTCGGTGCCCCAACAACCGGTACCCAGACGACCGGCAGTCAGCCGAGCCTGTTGGGAGGGACAACCGCTCGCATGGATGTGCCGGTGAGTCCTATGTCCGGCCCGGTCCAGCCTCACGCTCCTCAGCAAAAGGCGCAGGGCATGGTTGGGCTCTACGTGTACGAACAACTATTGGCGAATCCCGGTGGTGACGCGTACGTGACGAAAGAAGGCGTGACGGTCCGCGAACCGGGGAACGATGAAGCCTCAATCACCGCGCGAGTGGGCAAAGACCTAAAAGACGCGGGCGATAACCTGATGCGTCTGGCCGGTGATCTCGGCATGGGCAGCACCGTCGCCTTCCAGGATGCAAACGGCCAAGTCGTTCAGAAGGAACGTCGCGGCCTTCTCGGTGTGGCGTCCGATTTTGCAAAAGATCTCGCGACCGGAATCACCTTTGGGGCTTATAACCCCGATGGTGAGAAGATACCGGAAAAGGCCACAGACCGGCTTCTCTTTGGACTGAAGAAAATCGGCGCGGACGCCATCGCTGGCGATCTGCTGGTGGGTGTCCCCGGCGCAGCCGTGAACAGTGTGGAAGATACGGCCCTGGCGATGCTGAATACGTTTGAGGTTCTTCCCGACGCGACAATCGGCAACCTCAAGATGGGGAAGACCGCGACTTCGGCCGCCTTCGATCACACCCAGGTTGTGGTGAACGGCGTTGCCGATGTGCTTCCGGGCGGCGAAGCCTGGGCGCGGGTTTTCTCAACGGGGCAAGGCAACGACTGGCAGATTCCCGTCTACAACAACGCTGTGTCGGGCGAGACGGTTTCCGACGATCCTCGGTATGCTGGAGTGACGAATACCACGCTCCGTAAGAGCATCGAGACGGTGGGTAGCGTTCTTTCCGCCGTCGGTGCGGGTGTGGTTTCGCCCGCGATCCCCGTTGCCGCCAATGTCGGCGCGTCGGTTGATAACCATGTCGATGCCGATGCGCAACGGCAGACCGGTTCGGCCGCCGCTCCCAGCAGCACACGTCAGATCTTCACCGCCCCCACCGGGTATAGGTTCTAGGGGTCTATTCGTAGGGTGAGCTCGAAGTAGACGCGGTGCCGCACGCGAGTCTCTTAATCACGAAGGCACGAACTAAGCGGAAGCAGACTATGCCCTACACCGGCTGGCTGTACTTTTTTCTTGAAAGCAATTCCTGGTACCACCCGCGTGTGCGCTTCGCGCCCATCGACAGGCACTGTGTTCATTTCATGAAAGCCTGTCTGCGTACTATCGTGAAATCCATTCTATGTTAATCTTGGTTGGTGAGGTGCTGGCTGGAAGATGAGTACCCATCCTCGATCCAAGAGACAGTTTGAATCGGCTTCGCTGCGGGGGCGATTGCGGATTGTGAAGTGGGTCGTGGCCGTTGCCTTAATTCTGTTCGTATTTGAGCCTTCTCTGTTTGCTACGAATTCCTTTGCCGAACAAGGCAAACACGAAGTCAAACTGGATGTCTTTGTCGATTCGCGGATATGTGAAGAGGAGTGGAATTCGGAGGTGAAAGAGTGGATTCACTTCGCGGCGGACAGGCTCGAAGAAGCGTCGAATGTGCGTACCACTCCCGGGCGTATGGAGTGGTTGGAACTGACCGCTGAAGAAGCCGATGCATACAACTATGCCAAGTTGCGGAAGATGAACGCCCGCATCAAGGCTTCGCGTCATCGCTCAGATACGATCTGTTTGGCACTGCTGGCCGGAAGCGACAACGCGGTACATGCATTTCTGCAGGACGCGAATATTCTGTTGTTCTACGGCAAGCGGCACACTGAGCGAGCCAAGTGGGTTCTTCTGCACGAGCTCGCACACCTGTTTGGTGCTGTCCATCTCAAGAAGACAGGTGCCGTAATGAACCCCCATGAAGCATCGCGTGGAAAGGGTCCACTGCGGTTTGATGAACGGAACCTGGCTATCATGGACCTGGCACGAAAGGATGTCCTCGCAAGAGGCGCCGCAACGTTCGATCTGCGGCGCGCGACGTTGACGTATGGGGAACA
>CAYTDF010000120.1:0-10446 GCA_964436365.1 uncultured bacterium
TTTGATATGCTTCTGAAAAGCCTCTACGAAAGGCTCCGCATATCCCTCATATTCGGATATCCGCACGTGGACTGTCTCTGCTGCGGATGGAGCCAAGACGCAACATAGAGCAAATAGAATTGCCACTGGAGCAAGTCTGGGAAATTCTCTAGTCATTTTTGCGCCGCTAGGCATGGCGGTCGCTCCTCTGGCGGGGAAATCGCGGAAGTTACATAACCCTTTGGAAACCTCAACGAACCTCGGACCCTCCCCACGAATCCAACGTCCCGATGAGGTCCGAAAACTCCGTGCCGATCGAGTCGAGCAGGCGGGGTACGGCAGTAGAATCATGAATACCGGCGGCTGATGCCGACAGCGGTAGCGCCGCAGCCGCGTGGGCTGCGGGCGGAGCAGCCATATCACCGGTGTTGAGGATTAGCGGTAGGCCATCTTGAGGTCCGCCGATAATAACGATCTTCGCGTTCGGCGATTGCGCCAGCGCCAGAGTGGCCTCGATTCCCCTCCAACGCAGAAGCTGTGGCGAGATGCCCTCGCCCACAATGTCCTGAAAGTCCCGGATACCGGTAGCCAAAATCACCTTGCGTTTGGCCTCCTCTTCCGCCTGCATCAAAATGTATTTGTATTTTTGCGCGTTGTGCTGTTCGCGAAGTTTGTCTTCGATCGCCTCCTGCACCATCTGCGGCAATACAAGCCGGGTGATCAGCAGATCATCCAAGGTCACGAATTCCTCCGTCAATTGCAGGAGCGACTCGCTTAATGCGCTTTCGAGCAATCCATATTCCGCCTGATACAGCTCCGCAGGCTCGTACTTGCCGATGATCATACGCAGAGCCGCTTCGACTTCTGGGATAATCACCGCTTCCAAATAATCCGGCCCCAGCTCTTGGTGCAAGTGGTTTAGCTGTATATCCCGATGTGGGTGGTAGCGAATCGAGACAAAAATATCGATGCGTAAACCATCCTGGCTCAAGACATGAAACTCGTGAGTCACTTGTTGCTCGCGAACGTTATAGATTTCAATCTTGTCCCACGGGTAGATCACATGCAAACCCTCCGAAAACGGCGGTTTGTCTAGCACAGTGCCGCCTCCGAAACGCTTGAAATAGACGCCGAGTTCGCCCGCATGCACGGTAATGAAGATGCTCTTCCAGAAATAGACAATAAGCAACACGGTCAGGAATAATCCGATCTCAGCCTTGAACCGATGCCGCACCACCCATTCACGGATGCGACCAAATACGCCTGGAGGCGCTTGCCCGCCATTCTCGGATGCCATTACATTTCCTCGCGATTGCGGCCCGCCATTCTGGCGGGGGAGTTCGCTAGAATCACCACTTAAAAAAAACCGGTTTATTGAATTCCGACACTAATGCGCATGTTACTGCTGAGAATGTCGGACCGCAAGGTCCACAGCACTCTGGCGCCGCTAATGAGAAGGCAGTGCGCAAACACCACACGCACTGCATCCGACCTACGGATTCGAAAAGGGCCACTTGCACGGGTGCTCTTCTGTCCGCTTTCACCGACTGGCGATCTCAGTGCGCCACACCGGCGCCCCGGTCTCACACGCGCCTTTCCTCCCAAGACAGGTCGGCCGGTATCGGCTTTTTCTGTAGCCAAGGTCATTCCGTCGCACCATGAACAAATGACCAGTCACCGCACCTCAGGATGTACCGTCCCACAATCCGACTCCTAGGCCCTCGCATCGGTGACGGTTCCGTCGGCTGCGTCACACTTGACGACGGCAATCGCACCCTTGTAATCGCCGCCGAGCGCACCGAGAAACTGCTCCATCAGTTGGTCCGGCGGCATGGTTAATAAATGCCGCTGATAGATGCCGATCCGATGCGCAGCCTCACCCGCGAAGGTATGAAGAACAATAGACTCTCCTGCCGCCAGAGTTCCTTCCCAGGTCGTCAACTGGTCCAGGCCAAGTCCCTGGAGCCAGATTTGGAACCGGCCGGTCGTCAAATCGATTTCGACACAGTGAAAAAAGTCAATCTCGTAAAATCCTGCCAGGATTTCGTAGACATTCGCATCGCCGTCACCGTCGAGATAACTGCGGATCAGCGTGCTGACGGTCGACACACCGAGGAAGAGATTCGACTCGTCCGTTCCCTTCAGGGACCCGGTCACCCCAAGTAACTTCTGCGGCGTGCATTGCACGTCGAGGAAATCCCGGCCCGCGGGGCCGATTATCCTGCCGCATGCGATAAAGGCGCCCGAGGAAACGCGTACGGGGGCCTGGAATTCGGCTGCGTATTTCGCCCGCAAGCCCTCTCGCGTTCTGTGTCTCTCTTGTTGCATGAGATTCCGGCTGAAGCGGGAATCGGCCTCATCCAGGACACTGATCATCGTATTGTAGGCGTCCCCCAGTTCTTGGAACTCTTGTATACGGAGAAAACCGAGCCACCGGCGATCCCCCCCCTCCACAGCCGCTCGAAACGCCTCGGTGAGAATCCGGACCGGCCGCCCGATAAACGTAGAAAGCATCTGAATGGCAACAACTCCCAGGAGCGCGATCGACAATCCGGTTTTGGCAACGTGGGCGATGACGCCGTGGGACCGCTCAGCGATATGTGAAACATCTGTTTCCACGGCCACAACCGCGACCATTGCGCCGCTGCCGTCGGAGACGGGCGCCAGTGCGCGTAGAACGGGAATAAGTCTGTCCTCAGACTGGTGCCGCAACCGGCGCACGACCGCGCGCTCCATCTCTCCGGCATCACTTCGGTCGTGTGAGAGCAACGCCCGGACCGCCTGCAGATCTTCTTCTGAAATCTTCTCCATATCCACCGCTGTCCAGACTCCTCGCACATACAGAAGCTGTTCGCCGTCTCTTCCGTAAATCGCCAGGCTGCGAAGCAGTCCGGACTCATAGACGCGTTGCAGTGGAGTCAAAAGGTGCGACACGGTCTCTGCGTCTTCGGCCTCCTTCCCGCCGAGTCGTTCGAGATAGACGGGATTGATGGATTCCGCCAACGAAACGGCGAAGGCTTCGATTTCGCCTTGCGCCCCCCACATCATTTCATTTCGCTCGGACAGGTACCTGCTAATTCCCATAATCACGACCGCCCCGAGGAGGAGAGGTAAGATCACGATTGAGCTTTGGGTGCGGAGTTTCATATCACTTATCGAATGCTTCGCAGATTCCTTCCCGGTGAGCGAGTGGCAGTAACCCCACCACGAATGCCGGGCAGTCGTTCAGGATGGTAAAGAAGTGTCCTTTTTGAATCGTCAGACAATGTGCCCCCGCCTCTTCTCCCGCTACGAGTTCGCACGACAGCGGAGCGTCGAAGAGCAGTGAGTGCAGACCGATGGCTGTCGGCAGTTCCTCTCCCCCAGGCGTCACCAATCGTCCCTCGACGGCGACGATCAGACGCGAGAGCACAGTACCCGGCTGTACCACAATCTGCCCGGGACGGTAGGTGCGCTCCTTCGCCACCTCCGCGACAAGACCCAGTTCGCCGTCCCGTAGCGCGTCGAAGGGAGGCACATTGCGAAGTGCGAAAAGTTTCTCAATGAGATTCATGATCTTGGCCTAGCCACAATCGTAACGGTTGATGCAGGGACACAAACCCCTGCGGTCCTCACCCTAACTCTTATTTGGTCCGCCAGGACGTGCGCTCCGGAAGCCGCCATCTGTCCTGCGGTGCTTCCTTCCAGAAAAGAAGCCACCAGTGGCGCTGCTTCCGGAGAACTCAGAATCAGCGCCTGGCTCTCTTGGATCGACGTCGATGTAATCTCAGACAGTGGCAGCTCCCGGCGATGCCCCTGAGCGTCAATGGACACACAGGCGAGCGGACAATTTGGTAAAACGCGCGTCTCGCCGTTCTCGCTGTCCATATAGACGAACCATTCGACGCGGTCCGGGTAGATCCTTTCGAGCAAGGAAGAAATCGCGTTCCAGTCACCCCCATGTTTCTCCAGCAAACAAACCGAAGCATAGGCGATCTCGCAACGCAGTTTGGCTTCTTGCAACGCGTCTCCACTTTGCTTCCCGGCCCAGGCAATTACACGGCTTTCCCATTCCACGGCGCCCGAAAAGTTCCCCACAGTCTCTTCCACGCCGATGTGCAAACTGCCCACGGCCCCCTCACGCAACTTCGCGAGGGCGGCATACTCCCGCGATAGCATACGCGTGAGTTCCCGGCGTGCGGATTCATCGGTCAATCGTCTTCGCGCGCTGGATCGCTCGTCAGACGATTTCTTGAGTGCTTGGCTGAGCCGATTGAACGCGCTGCACAGTTCTTTGACTTCCGCTGGCCCCTCAATCGGGGCTTGCTCGCCGTAGTGCCCCGCAGCCACGCTGATCGTCTTCTCACGCAACTGCGCGATGGGTTTGGTGAGGGCCAAAATAACGAGGTAGACCGCCAAGAGTGTTGCAAAGAATGCGAAGAGCCCCACCGCCAGCGTCTTCAACAAGGCGATGCGTGCTTTTGGCTCGATGATAGAAACATCGATATCCGTTCCCACAATCGCACAAACCAAACCGGCGGTGTCATAGATCGGTGCGTAGCCGGTTTTCAGCAGCCCCCACTCCGCCCACTCCTCGACGTCGGATTGATAGACACCCCCCAATGTGACCTTCCCATAAACCTGGTACCCAGTGCCCTCCGGATACGTATCTTCGTCACCAATCGCCGAGTGGTCCTCATCGGTACTCGCGTCGAGGAGGTAAATAATATCGTCCGGGCCCTGTTTCTCCGGATGGTAAAACGCGTACAAATACGTGACGTTCAGTTTCTCTTTGATCCGGCGCATGGGCAAAACTTCGTCGAGGTACGCGTCGCTGACTTCATTGTGGAATCCACGCCACCAACCTTCTTCCCAGACGGTCCCGCTGTTTGGATCGATGCCCACCAAACCGTCCGCGGCAGCAAGCAAGTACTGCCGTTCGGCGTCCCAGGCCAGTCCCCGGATCGCCGACTCGAACAAGAGCAGCGGGGCCGACTCGGACTCCACCACCTCCACGGGACCGTTTTCCTCCGCATCGGGCGTCTCTACCTCTGTGTCGGCCGGATGCTGCACGTCATGAATATGTTGGGCGATATCCAACACCAGGGAGCGTGCGGCGGCGGTCTCGCCGGGCGACGCCATTCCGCGTACGCGGTCGTATTCCAACGCCCGCAAGAAATCCTGTCTGTCGATTTGGACCGGTGCCGAGCGCGCTACCGCCGTCGGCTGAGGACCGGATCGAAGCCGTCCGAGCGGACGAACGGCCGCTGTCTGCGGATCGATGGCCACCAGTTTCTGGGCTGTTTCGTCGATCCCGAGCAAGCGCCCGGCGGATGGATCGTAAACAAGGCCTGTCAAAGAAACCGAAAGCGGCCCCACAACCTTGGCGTCTCCCGAGATCGGCTCCACACGGAGCAGCGCGGCCCCGCCCGCGTACAGGGTCTTTTCCTCCAAGTGATACGCCAGCCCGGTACAGGGTTGCGGCAGAGGCGTAGTAGCCGTTGCTTCACCACGATCCATTGCGATGACGGCCAAATGCGAACCTGAGCGGTCCAAGCCGTACAGCACGTCCGCGCCGGGGTCGTGAGCGAGTGCGGTGATTCCTTCCAGTCCGTGCCCTTGAGTCGCTTCCAGGCCGCCATGACGCGGATCAATGGTCACCAGTTGCCCTGACTCCCGGTCAATCCCGAACAGCGCAGATCGTGAGTCCACGTACGCCAGGCATTCAACGGCAGGTTTCCGGAGAATCGTCTTCATCCCCCGATCGCCATCGATAAACGCGCCCACCACCGTGCTAACCGCTGAGAGCTGGCGACCAAAACCGTCGTCAATGCCGCTGTAGAGGTCTCGATAGGTGTTTGCGCCCATCCAGACCGTTGCCGCCAATAGAATCGGCAGCAGAAAGGTCAGGTACGCCGACTGCATCCGGAATCGGAGCCCATCTCGCTTATGGTCTTGCCGTGCGCTCATTCAGTCGCTCACCTGCACTTCGAGAAAACCGAGGGCGATACGCGGGTACGTCCGTGCGCATTTCGACAGATGATCCCTGTCCAGTCGATAGACGGTAACCGAACCGGCAGCCGAGGCGCTATGGGGACACGTTCGGATTCCCCGAAGGATTTCCTCTCCGAAGCAATCGTATTCCCCACACGTCTTCGTATCCCCGTTCACAAGCCGGACTTCTCCCGACTCGATCGCGTAAATGCAGTCGGCCACATCTCCTTCTGCGTAGATTCGTTCACCGTCTTGATAGAAATGCGGCCGTGCTCCGGCTCCAAGGGAAAATAGATCCATTGTGGATATTTGGGAGAACAATCGCGTGCGTGCAAGAATCGCGGTCCGCTGGATCGAATTGCGGAGCGCTGACCGGTCTCCTTCGTGTTGCAAGATCGAAAACACCGTGTCGCGCACCAATGACGAAGCCGCGCCGATCCCGTAACCGAGGCGCTCCCGTACGCGGGATAACTGGAAATCTTCAGTCGCCGCCGAACCTGCCGGCATCCAACCAGATGCAGCCAACTCCCACTGTGCCTGAGCCGCTGCGGAGCGCTCCACTTCCACGTGGCTGTCCCAGGCGGCATTCAGGACCTTTTCGGGCGACATTCGGTCCGCCTTGTAATGACGCAAATAGAACGCAATTCGATCTTCGATAGCCCGGCCGTCGATAAGAGGCAACAGAAGATTGAACGTCGAGCGGTCTACGGCCTGTTCAAGCGTTTCCATCGCATTGCCACGTGTCTTCGGACTTTTCGAACGTAGCGAAGTGGCGATCAATTCATGGCTCGGCAGCTGTCCTCCCAGAGCGAGTATCTCAAGAATGAATTCCAAGGTCGTGATCTGTTCATCCCGGTAGAAGCGCGACAGCACCTCCAATCCGTACGATGGCGTTTCTAATGCTTCGAGCGCGGCATGGTACTGCAACATCTGGTAAGCGCGAGGCACTTCGGCTTCGACCAGTTTGGGGACCAGATACTGCAATTGCGCAAACGCCGACCGGGCCACGGCCCGCACAGCGATGGACCGTCCGGCATAAGGATAGGTTACATCGCAGAGCACCTGCGCGCAGGCAGGGACGCTCCGCAGCTCCATGCGGGCAATCGCCTGTTGGGCTTTGCGGCGCTCGAAGGGTGAGAAGGACCGGGCCTTGGAGAGCATAAGAGGGATCGCGTTCGAGTCGCGAATCCGCTCCAGTGCCTGGAATCCGGCGGAGCGCACGGCTTCATCGTCCTCGTCCAAAGCGGATAGGATCGTAGGCAAAATACCGGCCGTACTGCTGTCGGCGAGGTCCGCGACAGCGATCTGCGCGGCGCGGCGCACCTCCGGTTCTGGATCGTGCAAGTACTTGGTGAGATAGATCGCGTACCGGCTCTGCCCCGTGTGCCCGAGCGATCGGATTCCCGCCACGCGCTCCTTGTCGCCGCCTTCCAGAAGACTGCGGAGAGCAGTGCTTGCGAGGCAGCCTTGTTCGACGTCCCAGCTATTCCACAGAACCGCCGTCGCCGTCCCCCGGGCTTCCCTGTGCCGCGATTTCAGCATTCGGAGTGTGATTTCTGTCGGAATCAGATGATAGCGCCCGAGTTCTTGAATCACCGCATTGCTCACGTCGCGCTCGTGATTCATGACCCAGTCGATCAAGATCAGCAAGACCTCACCGTCGCGCGCGGCCAGCATCTCCGCCAAGACTTCGTAAATACACTCCAATTCCGCCCCACCACCCCGTTCGAGCAATTGCAGCAACATCCGCACGGCTCGTTTGCGGTCCTTCAGCCAGAGGATACGGCAAGCGGCGACAGCGTTCTCCAGGTCTTCAGATGCTCCCTGCCGCACGAGCGTTTCGATTTCCGGTTCATCCATATCCTCAAAAATCTCGGCATCCGCTTCCGAGAAATCCAACCATTCTTTCCGAAGGTTGCCGAGCATCGCACCCACATAATGGTGGCGTAGACACAGGACGATCCCCATGTACACAGCCGTCAAGCCAACGGCGGCGACCGATACTTGCAAGTGATTCCACGATAGGTAACGGTCCAGTACGAGCAAGCAGAGACCCGCCAACGCGCCGCCCACGGGGTCGCTGACACCTTCGGTAAACGCGCGAACTCTGGCTTTCACGCCCTTCGGCACGGGATTCAGCATGAGATTGTAATTGTTGTACTCGATGGCTGTCTGTACTCCCTGGAAGGCAAAGAACGCGAAAATGGCCGCGTAAAACATGGGATTCACGTTTCCGTAAACGGCGATGAAGGCCACGAAGGTGACAATATAGGCGGTCGGTTGAATCAGTGCCGTGTTGCGTACGCCTATCCGCGTAACCAGACGATTGAAAACAATGAAGGTTACCACGGTATTAAAGATATTGACGTACATGAACAAGTATCCAAAGAGTTTTGCCAGTTCACGTTCGTCCGTGTAGCGCAGTTCGAATGCGCGCATATACTGAAACTCACAGATGTTCGTAATAAACATCAATGAAAAAGAGGAGAGTGTAAAGAAAAGAACGTACTTCGTTTTCCTGTATGCGCGTCCAACAGTGCGTATCTGGTCCCAGAAGGCACTCGTTTCCTCTTCTTCTTCTGCTTCGATATAGGAAAAGCGTTTCCCGATGCGCCACATCGGCAGGTTCGCGGCCAGCCCGAGTCCCGCCCAGATCAAATAGAGATTGGAGACCGCCCAACCGTGATCCATGAATGCCGTCACAGCGTAACCGCCTGCGGTAGCGCCCACCATTCCCATACCGCTGAATACGGGAAACAGCCGCTTGGCGCTGAGGATGTCGAAATAGGCGTCGACAAAATTCCAATAGATGGTAAAGACACAGATATAGAAAATGCTGGAGTATATCTTGATGCCGTAGTAATAGAGCCATCCCAGCGGATGCCCTGCCAAAGCCGTCTCATCTATCAGAGCGATACAGACCCCCCCGGCAAAGAGGATGAAGTTTGTCACGGTCTGAAGGCGATACACACCGAGCTTCTGCGTCAAATAGGAGACCAGTGGCGCTACCAAAAACATGACTGCGGGCAGGATAAAATAGACGTAGGGCAGCTTCTGAGAGCCCAGATTGGAGAGAAACAGAGAGTCGGAAGCAGCAAATCCGATGGCCACACCGGCTTGCAGAAGTCCGCCGACGAGTGAGAACAGAACGACTTTTCCGCCTTCGCCTTCGTAGACGCGACAGATTCTCATGACAGCCTTTATCATGGCGTTGAGGGTGATCTCTTCTCAAGAACTTAGGTTAAACGGCCCGACGGCAAGGACTGTGAAGCCGGACGGCGAAAAAGAACCACGCAAACACCGCTCCGGAGAGCAACAAGCCACCCGAAAGCAACGGCCGGAGAGCGAGGTCTTCGCTATGAATGCACGGCACACGAAGTCCCGGCTAGAAACTCCATCCCACGCTGATGAGCGCGCAGAACTCGTCATCGGGATTCACAGAATCCTCAAACGAAAACTGATAGTGGATCGCAGGAGTGACATACATCTGTTTCCACTCGAATGTCGTGGAGACGCCCGCCGTCGCGTGGCTCCACGCCGACGACGATCCGTACGCACCGTCGTTGTATACGACTTGTCCGCTCAAGGACAGTGCTTGCTCCTCCTGGTCCGGCAGCAGGGTCGGAATCGGGACATCGTAACCCAAACCGAGGTAGTGAAACCAGCCGTTATCGACCGCGTCCGAACTCTGTACGCCGTCCCAATCGTAATAAACTTCGTAAGAGGGAACGAGAGCCGAAGGCCCGAGCGAAATCAAGTTAGGAAATGAAATACCCAACCAGATTTCCTCAGAATCGCTCCTGCTGTCGATTTTCGGAAAGGAGAAATAAGTGAACCCGGTCGCGGCGTCGATCGCATAGCGTTCGTCACTGAAAAACGAACACGCGTAACTCGCGAAGTAGTCGAGTTCCGTAAGATCCTCAAAACCACTCGAGGCTGGCCAAGCCCCCCACACGCCGGCCGAGCCCCCCCAAAAGTCGAAGGTGATGCTGGGCTGAAGGGTAGCGTGGTCGTCAAAGACATCGTAGCCGTGCCACATGTATTTGGTGGCGTATGTGAAATCGAGCGTCACGCCAAGATCGTGCTCTCCGATTTCAAAGGCTTGTGACGATCTTGTTCCCAATGTGACAGCCGCCAAAGCCGCGATAGAAACGGCGAGACGTCGCAAACGGCTCTCGTGCAGAATTCCCATGGAAGAGCGTGTGCCTTTCATTATGTTCCTCACGTGCGGCCTGGTGTTTTCACCGACGAACCTAGACGTTCAGCATCGATACATTATATAGGAATTTACATCAAGAAAAGCGCTCTGTACAGTGAAGCGTTGTTGAGTCATGTCCGGTGCCCAATGCCAGGTTTTGCGTCTTTTCGGAGCGGAAAGAAGAGCCGGGCTGCGAAAGAGAAGAGAGATTGATCGACGGCCTTGTACGCCTGCACGGGGCGCGTGACCGGGGCTAGAGGGCATTGACTTCGCCCGGAGTATGTGCCATAGTTAGT
>CAYTDF010000121.1:0-10407 GCA_964436365.1 uncultured bacterium
ACATCGACGGCGTAGACCTGTTTGCATGTTAGAGCGAAGTGGACTGTCAATCCCCCAGTGCCGCAGCCAATGTCCAGTACTGTCGAATCCTTCGACAAACCGAGAGCCGTGGTTATCTTCCGGGCTTCCTGCTCGAAATCCCTGAAGCTCTCATGTCGCTTATCGTAGCCAGCGACCACAACCTCGTCCGTATAGTCAACACCGACTTGGATCGACTCGTCGAATAGCCACTTTGGGCGGTTGTCACTCATGCCGTATCCTTCTTGCGTTCATACAACAATAATTGGATGGACCCGCACAGAATGCACGCTTTCTTCTCTACTGCCAGTATAAGACGACTTTGGATATTCTAGCAATGGCGCGATAAGTCTTGCTGTTTCAAATATCTGTGGTTCGTCCTTCCATCTAAGATCGGTGTTTTATGCGGGGTAGCATAAGAGCCTCTTTCTTATCGTACACGTCACTCTTCTCACGGGCTCGCATGGCGTGAGCCGATCATGGTTCTCCTATGAATCGCTCTTTGCTGCCATGCAGACGACACGGCCGTCCCGCAACGTGAGATAGAGGCAATCGCCTGCCGCGATGAGACCGTCGAACACAGGTTGCGATTCGAGTGCGTACTCCGTGAGCGTTTCCCCGTCAGCCGGGGAGACAGCGCGAAGAGTCGCACCCTTGAGTCCTTTGAATGCCGCCAAAGGTGCGTCCGGTTCGAGGACGTCGGGCGGTCCGGCGATGAACAGCGTACTGTCGGTAAGTACCATCCCGCGGATCCGCACCGGTAACCATTCAGCCCATTTCGGCGCTTCCGCGCGAGTGAAACCGACTCCCTTGTCCATGTCGACCGCACGAGCGTCGAGTTGAAGTATGTCACGGTCATGCTGATGGGGGAGCCACTTGATCGGTTTGCGCGAATCCGGATCGCCGAGCAACAACGGTTCGTTTTCATTGTCATCCGCGACCAGCAGGTAGCCCGTCGTGCCGGGGAAGAACATCGGACTGTGGACGTTCCGCTTGGTGTAGCACTTCACGCCGTACGTCTTCTCGTCATCGAAAACAACCAACTGTCCTGTCTTGGGCGCTTGCTGCGCGAGGTAGAAACCCGGATAACGTTCGCTGTGCATCCAGAACGTTCGGTTCCACGAATCGTCGTTGAGAAAATCGGCCGTCGAAAACAGATGGCGGCCGAACTTCTTATCGCCCATGTTCGTCATTTTCTCCGGCTGCAACTGTTTCAATTCAGAATCGAACATAACCTGCTGCATGTAGAGGTACGTCCCATCGGTGACCAGTACATCGGAGAACGTTCCTTCCATCGAAAACGGCTCACCGATATCCGTACTCAGATCGGGGTGCGGACCGTCGATACAATTCGAGTGGATCACGGTGCCGGTTTCCGGATCGAGTGCGTAGAGATAGATACCGCCGTCGACGTACGAGGAGCGCCCCGCCGATGTGTAGAGCCGGTCATTCATGACCAGCACGCTGCCGTGCACCGGCCATGCCGATTCCAACTGCCCAAACGCAATTACGCGACGGTCGTCCGGAGCGGCCAGAAAGCGCCACGCCAACTCGCCATTCGACGCACGCAGGCACGTAACGCGGCCGTCGGCCGAACCCAACAGGAGCATCCCTTTATGAATCGTTGGCGGCGAATCGATCCGTCCACCGGCGGTGTGGTGCCATTTTTCCTCGCCCGTCTTCGCGTCGAGAGCGTGCACCGTGTGCGCGTCGACTTCTGCAACATAGAGGACGCCGTTGGCAACAACCGGTTGCGTTAGCTTCCCGCCGATGCGTCTCTCCCAGCGTTGAATGAGATTCGGCGAAACGGAGGCGTCTGTCGACCCGCTACGCTGTGCGTTGTGGCGGAATGTTGCCCATTCGAGCCGTGGATTGCTCGTTATCGGAGCAGCATGCAACTTCCCGTATGCCGGACCCTTCTCCAGGCGTGCCACAGATTTGGGTGGCTCGGGTGGCTCTACAAGCCGTGCTGGCGCGAGGGCGTTGAAGCCACGGAGGCTCGCTCCCTGATAACAGAAGCATGGGTCGGGCGGTGCGTAAAGCAACCCGTTGCAGGGCATGATTCCATATTTACACGACCCTCGGACCCAATCGTTGCGAGCGTGATTCTCTTCTTGCAGATCGACGAACTCCGCGGCGCGTTTCGGCAGGATCATGAATCGGTCAGTGGCTTTGCTGCGGTAGCAACGAAAATGATGGCCGGGCGTGAGCAGGTTATCGATCTCGAGTTCTTCTTTTACTTTACCCGTTCGGGGATCGATTCCAACCATGCGGAGCCCCGTGTCTGGCGACCTCGGCTTCTTATTGAACGGCTGGTCCCAGTACGCAGCCTGGTCGGTAATCAAGCCGGGTGTTGGAGTGCTGTGCCACAGGAGACCGTCGATGATCAGAAGGTCTGCATTCGCAGTGCCTTGCGAAGCGGTGAGGCGTTTCTGCCACAACAATTCCCCGTCGGCAATCGAATAGGCCTCGAACCGATCTCCGTGTCGAAGGAGGCCGACGTCGTCCAGGGCAACGAGTGTTCCTTTCAGTTTTGTCGACTTGCGCCACCGTTCGGCGCTGGACTTCAGGTCGAGGCAGACGACTTCTTTGCCCGTCGTGAACAGGATGTGCCCGCTGCGAATCGCGAGCGTCATCGGGGCGATATTTTCATGCTCGGTTCGCCAGATGGGCTCACCTGTTTCCGCGTTGAGTGCGACCAGCGTGACTGGTGACGGTTCTCCTTTCCGGCGTTTCGCCGCTCCGGAGACCAAGTCTCGAATACATGCGATGACAACACCGTCGCTATAAAGTATCTCATCTGTGCCCTCGGTCCCTTCACAGGTGGTGAGGACTTCTCCGGAGACGGAGTCGAGTATCGACACAGGCGCAACGAAGCTAAGCGTGGTGTAGAGCTTATCGCCCTGGACCACGAGCCGCCGAGCCACCGTGGCCGGTGGTTTTCCACGAAGGCCACGCAGCGTTGTCCAGTCTTTCCCCTCCATCTCCGAGCGATACCACTCTCGCCAGCCCCAGCGCGGCAGAGGACGTTTCCAAAGCAACACACCGTTGAATGCGTCTCGCGCGATCAGCGACCAGTTCGCCGGCAGACGTTCGTCCGTAATCCCGATCAAGCCTTCGTCGTAAATATAGAAAAGCCGTCCCCGGGCCGAGACCATGGCGCTGAGGCTACTGTCGATTTCATGGCTGCGACCGAAGAGTGGTTTGGCCATCCACTGCAGATGTTTGGGTGGCCCCACTTTCGTATCTTTCGCGACCGCGTTGTTATCGGCATCGTGCAAGAAATGGGTCCATTGATCGATCTCGCCGGGCCACGGTTTGACGGTCTTTGTCCATTTGTCGCCGCGTTTCTCATAGGCCACACCGTTCGGCACCAGCACACGCAGGATCTCTGCGTCCGTCAGATCGCCTCGCTTCTCGATAACGAGCAGATTCACCAGATTGTCAACGTAGGGGAGCCGTTGGGCATCGAAACTGTCGACGGATACGTTTCCATAGGCGTTCAGCGACCGGATATACGCTCGAGCCTTGGCGATCTTTTCGGGATTCGTGTCGAGACCCTGGACCCGATACGCGTCGCTTCGGTGTAAGGCTGCTGTGAGTTCGCCCTCGCCACAGCCGACGTGCACGACAACGCCTCCCCTGGTGCCGGTCTCATTGAGAATACGGCTCGCCTGTTCGGACATTGTTTCCGCGCTGAGATCGTTCTGCGCCGATGCGGTCGCGAGTACAAAGAATGCCAGGGCGAATGTTGCCCCCCGTCGTCGACCGGCTGTGCTCCGGTTTCTTGTTTGCGTTGTCAATTGATGCTCCTATGAGCCGGGAATTCCCCAGATGAGTCCTTCGTTGTCCCGCAGAAACAGCGATCCTGTAGACGTCCGGCCCTCTGGAGGCCCGATCTTGATTTGTAAGCATTATGCTCTGGCTCTCTCGTAAAATCAATCGCCTGTCGAAACCGTGTTCTCGCTCTCGGCGAGTTGCAATTCCTAGCCGATCGGATTCGCTTTCTTCTCTTTTGGCTGTGTCCCGGTTCTTTCGCCCGCTTGACAGGTGAAGAGAATGCGTCTACTTACGATATTGGCCGCACACCGGCCGATTGCAGGTATCAACCGGGAGAAGAAGATGAGATCATCGTTTTTGGCGGCGTTGTTTGTCTCGTTGACGATATTCTGTGGGTGGGGTGGCGCGGAGCCGTCGAATCGGCAAGGGCCATCCCTTTCGCAGATGGAGTTTATCCAGCCTCCAAGCCTATCGAGCCGTATGGAGTCCATCCCGCACAGTTTTGACGGTTACACCAGCCACTGGGCCCGATTCGCATGGAACTGGCATACGTACGCGGGACTGTTCGTGACGTCGCGAACCGCACCCGTCAGCGATCTATGGCGGCTGGAGATGGATATCGGCAGCCGGTACCTCTTGGAGGAACTCTGGATTCAGCGAGGGACGGTCACGGGGCTCGCTGGGAGCTCCACGACCATGATGCGCTCACCCTCGGTGAAGGAGATGGAAGCCGCACTCGCCAGCGGGGATATCTGGGTCTTAACGACGGACCGCGACCCGGTCGCCCGAGCCATCCTCGCTCGCCTGCCTGAGGAACTTCAGTTTCGCAGAAACCGCGCATTCCACTTGCAGCACGCGGGGCGCACCCTTTTCGCAACGATCTGCCATACGCAAGAAGAAGTGGATCGGCTCGCAGGGCACATTGAAGCGGCGATGGAGATCGTCCGGAAGTTCTCTCTGCGGAAGGGAGTGGCCGGGATCACGAGCAATTATTTCATGATCACTCCCTCTCTCGGACACCATCCGCTGGATCTAGTGGACATGCTGATGGATATTGGCTGTTCGTGGATGTCGTTGAGCGGATACAACGACTTCTTGGTTCCCGACCGTCTTGCCGAGAGTCTTGAAAGCATTGACTTCGAATTTCCGTGCATCTCCGGACAAACCGGCACGGGAGGTGTGATGGTTGGAATGAATCGTTATCCGGATATTCAGGATAATACGTTGGAACAATGCCTCGACTGGAAGGAGGAGCACAACGGATTGTTCTTTGCCGATCTGGCGTCCGCCGCCGATACGAACGCCGCCCGCTTCGACGGCTATGTCATGGCTCGTCCTGGAGACGAGGGCAAGATACTCGAACTCGACGCTTCGTTCGTGACCAGTGCGGGCACGCTCGAACAGGGTGTTCCTCCCTGCATGGTACTGTTCCTGGAGAAGGGTGAGGGACTGGACGATAGCGCCATCGCCAACGCCATCCTGGAGCGCCGTGCGGTGGCTGTGTTTGGCAACGGTTCCTTGCTCGGTCCCAAAGAACTGTGCGACCCCCTACGGATTTTGCTTCTCGACGGTGAGTATCTGGAACGGGAGTTCGCGGAGCATGTTTCGCTTGACGCTGGCGTCGTCGACGGTTCGTTGGATGTGACGATTCGCAACCGGACCGACAAGACCCTTGACGGCACGTTGACCTTCAAAACGCCTCAGGGAGTATGGTTGAGAGACAATGTACGCACGATGCAAATCGTACTCGAACCCTATGGAGCACGGCGGCTTCGGCTTCCGATCAACTGCGATGCCCGCGCGAGCGGGAAGGAGAACCCGATTGCGGTGATCTTCGACACCCCGGCTGGCGCGAGACGTGCGTTGGCGCGCTTCAATTTTCCCCGGCCGGTTGAAATCCACCCTCTGGTTTTGGAGGCGCCTGGACAGTTTGCTTACCCGCTGACGGTTTGGAATACCTCGCCAGAGAGAGAGGTCGATGCCGAGTTGCTTATTGTTCCCGCTGAAGGTGGCGCGCCTGTGCATACCGGCCGACTCCAACTCAACGCACCGCGGTGGGAGAAGGCTGTCGCGGAGTTCGATGTGCGTCTGGAGGAGGGAGACTATGTGGCGAAGGTGAGCGCACTGGGGGTGACTGCAGAAGGTACGATCGCTGTGCGAGCTTCGCAGGGTGAGGCCGCGGTACACGAAACGGACGAGAACGGCGACGGCATTCCCGAAATCGTGATGGAGAATTCCCAAGTCCGAGCCACGATTCTGCTTTTTGGGGGACGGGTGATTGAGTACACGGTCAAGAGCAAAGAGGAGAACCTTCTGTTCAAACTGTGGCCGGAGAAGCCACCGCTTGCAGGGAAGCCCGGCGGTGTTCGATCGTTCTATCCGTATGGCGGTCTCGAGGAATTTATCGGATACCCGTTTATCGGGGGACAGATCGTCTACAAGTATGATGTGGTGAAGGCTGAGGGCGCGTACGTTCGGGTTCGTGTGTGGGCGAACATTCACGGCAGCCGAATCGAGAAGACGCTCACGCTTTTCGCGGACAGCCCGGTTCTCGAAGCGCGTTACGCGCTCGACGACATTACGCCCAGCATCCATGTCATCGGGATCAACCCTCTAGTTCAAATCGGACCTTCCACCGGACCGGAGGACGTCTATCTCTTCCCGACGGGCCCTTCGGAGATGACGCGAAAGAGCCCGGAACTCGAACGGTATTACGGTGCGACGCTGTTTCTCGAAGAAGGGTGGGCGGCCGGGTACGATCCCGAAGAGGATGTGAGTCTGGTTGTCGGGTATCCTGTCAACGATGCCATGCTCATGCATATGTGGAACAATCATCCCAACAACACGCCTACGCCGTATTACTACACTGAACTGCAGCCGTGGTTGGAAATCAAGCACGAAACAACGACGTATTTCTCGTACTATCTGTACGGTCAAGAAGGCGACTGGAAGCCCGCGCTCAAGGGATTCCGCGAAATGGGTCTGGTGAGTCAACGCAACTGATATTCTTCGCGGCTGTTTTCGGGACAGCCGGACCACAGGATGAATTTTCCGCGACAAAGGAAAGGTCGATGCTGATGCGAATGTTCACAATCGTTATGGCGAGCGCGCTACTTACGGGCGGTACCGTTCACGCAAAATCTATGCCCCAGATACACACGTCAGAAGAGGTGGCGCGTGTCCGCCAGTTGTGTGTTACTGAGGATTGGGCCATTGAGAAACGGGAAAAGGCCGAAGCCGCGGCTGCGCGCTGGGTCGGGTTGTCCGATGACGCGCTTTGGAATTACGTTCCAGAAGCCGAACTCCCCCGCGCGCTAAACGTCGCCTTTGGCGAAGGATGTCCGGTTCATGGCCGCGAAGTTTTCAAACACGGCGGTCATTACCCGTGGATTATGAGCACGGACAAACCGTTCAAAGTGACCTGCCCGGTGGGAAACGAGACCTGCCCGGTGGGAAACGAGACCTACCCATCCAACGATTATGAGACGTTCTTGAAAGGCGGACGTAAAGAATCGTTGGACACGACGCAGCCGTACGTGGACGATGGATTCGGGTATATCGCGCCGGATGGAAAGCGGTATTGGTTCGTGGGCACGTATCTGTTCTGGCACCGTTGGAGAGCGGAGATCATGGGGGGCGTCACCGCGCTGACCGACGCGTACTTACTGACCGGTGACGTACAGTATGCCCATAAACTCGGCGTCTGGCTTGGGCGGTTTATCGAGGTGTATCCCGCCATGGATTACTCGACGCAGGCTTATCACAACGGAAAATGGCCTGCGGAAATTAATGGACGCATCCTCGACTATGTTTGGGAGAATCGGACCATTACAAGCATGGCGCGTGCCTACGACGCGATCCGGCAAGTCTTGCCCGAGGATGAAAAACTCGTCCGCTTCTTGGCGGAGCGAGACATTACGGACTTCAACGCAGAGTTCGAGCGAGAGGTTCTGCAGTTCATGGTGCGGGATGTCATGGAAGGGCGAATTCGTGGGAATATGTATTACCAGCCGACCTTGGCCACGCTGGCGATCGTCCTGAACAATGGCGACACGAGCAAAGGAACCACAACCGAACAGATGATCGACTGGATTCTCCACGGTGGCGGCGAAATCGAAGCGATTTTGTACAACGGGTTTGACCGCGACGGTGCAGGCGGTGAGAGTGCCCCCGGCTACTCGTCATCGTGGAACGCGAATTTCAGCATTCTTGGCGACGATCTCATTCGGCTCGGATACGACGTTACGAAAAAGCCCCGATGGCGGCAATTGGCCGGGTTTCCCTACAATCTGAGGGTGGCTGGGGATTTCGCGCCACGGCTAGGGGATAGCGGCGGCACAATCCACTGCAGCAAGGGCGAGAGAAACCTGATCAATACGCGCATTCTACGCTTTGGTTACGAGCACTTCGAGGACCCGCAGTGTGCCCAACTTCTGTTGGAGCACGGTTCGTTCGAGCCATCGCTCTGGGGGAAATCGTTGGATAAGGCCGATGTGGCGCGAGTGGCCGCCAGCGCCGCCGACCAGACGGATCAGCGCACGCGCGACCTCGGTGGATATGGTTTGGCTGTGTTTGACACGGGGGAGGGCGCCGTGCGGCGGGGGGCGACTCTGTATTATGGTGGACCTGACGCCTGGCACGGTCATCGCGACCGGTTGACAATCTCTTACCATGCGCACGGGATGGATTTTCTCACTGAGATGGGGTACCCGTCGCATTGGGACGCCAAGGGGGAGCGATTCACCCGGGGCATGCCGTCGCATTATGTGGCCCTGATCGACCAGAAGGGCGCGGAAAACAAGAAATCGGGCTTCTTGGATTTCTTCGCGGCGGGACGGCATGTCCGCGCTGTCCGTGCACGTGCCGAAACGGTTTACCCTAACGACGCGGAACGCTACAACCGGACGTTCGTCATGATTGATGTGGGTGATGACTCGTTCCTGCTCGACCTGTTCCAGGTCAAGGGTGGCGCGCTTCACGACTACCATTTTCACGGCCTTCCTTTTGGCGATTTCACGACCTCGGGTCTCACACTCAAAGAGGCTCAGGAAGGCGGTACCCTGTTTGGCAAAGATGTGACCTGGGGAGAGAGTCCGCAGGAAAGCAAGGAAGAGCCACCTGCTCCTGGAAAGCCTCGTAAGTCCAGCGGGTACGATTTTCTTCGAAACGTGCGGAGGTATACGAGCGATTCGGTCTGGTCCGCTCAGTGGGCCGGTCGCGACGAGAGCCGTCTTACGTATACCATGCCAGGTTTCTCGGAAGTGATTGTGTGCGACGGTGAACCTCCGAAGAAAGAGGACTACCCGGATACGATGGAGTTTGTTGTCGTGCGAAACCTGGGAAATGAAACGCATTTCCCAGCGGTCATCGTTCCGAGTCGCGGTGAGAGCTTCGTTCGGAATGTCGATTTCAGCAAGGAGGCCGATGCGACGCGCTACCATGTCGATACGGTTGCCTCCGGCGCCTGGACTGTCGATATCGGTGACGCGGGAAAGGTGCGCGCGGAGTGTGTCCGGCCAGATGGCTCGGCTTACCTGTTCAGCGCGAATGCGCAGTCGGTTGAGTTCGGCTCCGAAACGCTGCAGCTGACTCAGTATGGTCCCTTCACGATACAGTCCGTCGATTACGCTGAGAGCCGCGTAGTTCTCAAAGAGGCCCTGACGGCTCCGGAAAAGTTGATTGGGGAAGTGGTGGTTATTCGTGGCAACGGACACTCCGCATCGTATACGGTCGTATCGGCGGGTAAGCGAGAACTGCGCTTCAAAGGAACACTCATGGATGGAGTGATCGTTGCCGATGATGTGAAAGATAACGTTGTTACCACATCGACACGGTTGTCGGGCTATGGCACGCAGGTATCCTCACGTCCGTTTCCCGGGAGGGTTTTGGTGAGCGAGGATAGGAAGGAGGCCGCAGCGATCACCACTCAAGAAGATGGCCGGTTCGAACTCGCTCGTTCCATCGCAACGAGCGATGCGAACGGTGATGGACGTACTCAACTGTACATCGCGGATTTCGCGGTTGGATATGCCGTGCACGTCTCGCCATGGATCGAAGCGGAGCGCGGGGTGGATGGTGGATCGACACCGTATCGAACTTGCCCTTCGAATCGCGAAAGACGCCCCGTCGATAGCGGCAGTGCAGGCACGATCGCGTTTGTGATGTGAGCGATGAGGTGTTTCATGGACATCTTCTGTCGTCGGCCCTTCAAACCTATAGGGTGCGCTTTGTGTTTGCTCGCGCTCATCTGTCTCGTCGCATGCGGCGGGCCGCAAAGCCTCAACTGGAGAGGAGACGCGGCCGATTTCGGTGTGGAGATCGAGCAGATCACTTTCGGACCGAAACACCACATTTTCGGCTACATCGGCCATGTGCAAAACATTCCGTGGAACGGGAGCGGCCGCTATATTCTCGCGCTCCGATTCGATGTCCAAGACCGTATGCCGAAACCGCATGAGGCGGCGGACGTTGTTCTGATCGATACCCAGAATCGTTACCGTGTGCGTGTGGTGGACCAAACTCGTGCCTGGAATCTTCAACAGGGTACGATGTTCTATTGGAATCCAGATAATCCCGAGGATCAGTTCTTCTTTAATGATAGAGACCCGG
>CAYTDF010000122.1:0-8727 GCA_964436365.1 uncultured bacterium
GGTGTTCGATTCACCCTGGTACCAGATCGCGCCCTGGATCGCGTACGGCAAGAGCGGCGAGATCATCGCGTTGTAGAGCCCGGAAGCAAGGTGCGGATGGGTGCGAGGATCTTTGGGAAGTGTGGGTGCCCCAGGCATCGGCAAGCCCGCCTTTTCATTGGCGGCACAGGTTGCCTGCCATTGCGCGTATTTCTCGGGGAACGCGTCGGCGGTCTTCTTGAAGTTGGCGACGGAATCGTCCCAGCGTTTGATGATCGGCTGCATGACGGGATCGGAGGCGAGCATCTTGCGTGTGGTCCAGGATTCGGCCGGAGTTCCACCCCAGGACGTATGAATAAGCCCCACAGGAATCCCTAGATTCCGCTGCATCTCACGACCGAAGAAATAGGCGACCGCGGAAAAACCGGCCACGGTAGATGGGTTGCATTCGGTCCACTCGCAGTCGACGTCGGGTTTGGGATTGACAGTGACGACACGTGGAACATAAAAGAGGCGCAAGTTAGGATTGTCGGCGCTGGCGATCTCCTGTTTGGCATTGAGGCTGCGGGTGAGATCCCACTGCATATTGGACTGGCCGCTGCAAACCCAGACGTCACCGATGAGGATATTGCTCAGCGCGATCTCGTTCTTGCCCTTCACAGTCATCTCGTAAGGGCCGCCGGGTTTCATCTTCTTGAGTTTGACCATCCACTGGCCCGCGTCGCAGGCCGTGGCGCTGGCTTTCTTGCGCCCCAGTTTGACCGTCACCTTCTCGCCCGGGTCGGCCGTTCCCCAGATGGGAATCTCCTTCCCAAACTGCAAGACCATGTTGTCTCCAATCACCGAGGGCAAAGCCACATCGGCGCTGGCGGGAAGCGTGGCACTCCACGCAAATGCCAAAGCACAAGCGAAAATCACTGTTTGAAACCGTCGCATTCTCTCAACTCCTTTTCATCATCATCCGGGAACGCACGAAAAAGACCGACTGCACCGCCAGAGTTCCTCGCCCCGATCGCTCTCTGACCGCCGCCCGGAAGTGAATCCGGCCCGGCATGTCGCGCTAGCCTATCAGAATTCTTCTGGGTTGCGATACCGCCAGGGTATACGAGCAACCGCCGCTTGGGAGCCGCCCCCAAGAGGTCGTTCCGTATCCTTCTCTATCGCTTGAGATTATAATGCCGCATCCTGCTTGAAGGAGTCTTCAGACAATGCAAAAAAGATCCATTTCGCGTCGCACGGCGCTCAATACAATCGCAACGGGCGCGGTGGCCGGTGGGTTGGGCCTGCTGCAGAGCCCCGCCGCTACAGCACAAGAGGGAACGAGGAGAAAAATGAACGGTCGTATCAAACAATCGGTAAGTCTCTGGTGTTACGGAAAAACGGTGAAGGAAATCGGCTTGGACGGGTTCTGTAAAGCGTGTGTTGACATGGGTTTGGTGGGCGTCGATCTGGTCACCGAACCTCAGTACGAGACACTCAAGAAATTCGGTCTCGTTCCAACCATGTCCAGCGAGGGCGCGGGAGGTATCAGCGACGGTCTGAACGAGAAAGCCAACCACGCGAAATGCATGGAGCAGTTCAAGACCAATATCGCCAAAGCCAAGAAATATAAGTTGGAAAATATTATCACGTTTTCCGGTAATCGCAGAAACCTCACGGACGAAGAGGGCATGGATAACTGCGAACTGATCCTGAAAGAAGTCGTCAAGATGGCCGAAGACGCCGAAGTGACGATCTGCATGGAACTCCTGAACAGTAAGGTCAACCATAAAGACTATATGTGCGACCATACGGCATGGGGCGTGGAACTCTGTAAGCGGATCGACTCACCCCGCGTCAAACTGCTCAACGATATCTACCACATGCAGATCATGGAGGGGGATATTATTCGTAATATCCAAGACTACGGCCAGTATTTCGCGCACTACCATACCGGCGGGAACCCCGGACGGAACGAGATCGACGAAACCCAAGAACTCTACTATCCAGCCATCATGAGAGCCATCGCCGAAACCGGTTATACGGGGTACGTGGCGCACGAGTTCGTACCGAAGCGCGATCCGCTAACCTCGCTGCGAGAAGCGGTCGAACTGTGCGATGTCTGATCGCGAACTGGACGCGTTCTTCTAGATACACGCCGAACAATAGTGCATGACAACACGGGCTGCGGATCTATTACGATCCGCAGCCCGTTCTTTTTTCCCGGTGTCAAACGCCGTGGGGAGATCAATCCTGAGTGGCGAGGAAACGCTCGATCCATTCACGGGTGCGGATCAAGTAATAGTCGGGAGCGCGTGTCCCGTAATCGAGATAGGTGTAGCCGGGGATACTCTTGGGAATGGCGGGCTCGATCTGCGTGCCCTCATGCCATTCGTTAAACGAAGTGATCGATACGATCTCCGGCTCGACAGCAATCGCGCTTTCAAACATGCGGTCGTAGTAGGCACCGCTTTCGCGACCCCGTTGATTGACGCCGTTCCAAGGACGGATTCGCGTATCGTCGTAGCCCGGCGCCACGCTGGGGATGAAGAGCTTGCCGTTGGCCTTGGCCCAACGCGCCAGCCAGGACCAGTTGGCAGGCGTCGAACCGTAGGTGAAACCATCGGGGGCGAAATACGTATAACAACCGTCAAACCCACCGTCAGAGACGAACGTCTCGTCGCCTTCCTTCACAAACAAGGCAATGACAATCGTGTCCAACGCGGTACCGCGAATCGTGTTCGCGCCGGTCGGGCTGAGAATCGTGGCCCAATCCTCGGCCTGGACCAGATAGGAGTCGTAGACGTAGACCATGGTCCTGTTCCCGCGCGCTGGGTCGCGATAGAGCGCCGGAGAGGAACCGTGCCGCTCCAGCAGATAGGCGAGCGTTTCGCGCATGGTTTCGGGTGTCCGGTTCTGGTAGGGCTCGATGTGGAAGTTGATCTTGAGCCCGACTTCTTCGGCGAGTTCGAAAATCAGCGGGAAAGTCTTGTCGGTGTACGAACCCTGCCCCCACCACGAAAGGGAAAGAACTCCGATCCCGGCGTCGCGAATCTGCCGCATCTGGGCGGCGAGGTCCTCGCGGCTGTTGGAACTGTAAAGACCGAGCTGAGGATAGAAATTCGCGCCGATGCTCTCGGGGGGTTCGTAATGACCGGCACCGGCTACCGCAATCGGGTGGTTCCAGTGGTCCCAAACGCCGTCGGTTTGGGGATTCCCATACCAGGAGTAATAGAACAGATGCGCGCGCTCGGAGGGAAGCTCGTCAGGCAGAGCACAGGTTTTCGTCGAGACACAACTCGCGAGCGATAAGCAGGCGAGGAGGGGGATCCAGAGCGGGACAGCAATCTTCTCAATTTGACGGTTCAATTCGGTTTTACCTCCAGTTTGTAAAGCGAGACGCTGACGGGGGGGAGTGTGAGTGTGTCGGTTACGCCTCGGTAGGTCTTTTCTTCTATCTTGACTTGGGGTTTCTTGCCCGGCGCGTTATACGCCATGTCATCATCACCGGCGATCAGGAAAACGCGGCCCTTGCCGATGAGTTTCACACCTTGGAAATTCACGGATAGTTCCATCGTTTCGCGCGTTGGATTCACCACGCCGACAGTCAAGAAATGCCTGTCGTCTGTCAACGCGGCAGCGACATCCAAAGGTTCGGGCGCGCCACTCAGCGTGACCGGGACTTCTCCGAACTCATGCCGATACAGCTTCAACGCCAAACCGGTGGTCGCGAAAACGGCGTCGGTCTTGTCGGTCTTGATACAGCCAATGACGTTCACGGTCTGAGCGTAATTGGCCATGATGTAGATGTCGCTGTTGCGGGCATACGCATTGAGACCGGCGGCGACACCTAAAGCGTCACGTAAGAAATAGCGAACGCCCAGTTCACCGTACAGGTGCGGCCCATACCAGTAATTCCACTCGTCGAGCGCAATACGGATGTCCTTGCCCTGCAACGCGGGGATCGTTTTCCGGTACTCGCGGTGCGCGTCGGCAATGCGCTGCACGTTGTTGGGAATCTGCCGTACGTGAGACAACAGCCCCTTCTGCTCGCCATTGTAGAAATGCTCGCTGAGCGACTCCATCCGGTCGGCGCATTCGGCAAGCATGGTCTCGCTCCAATCTCCAACCGCACCGACACCCACCAAGTGAATCGAACCATCGACGGCGCGCATGGCCTCGGCAAAGAGATTGTGCTTCTGGACATACTCGGAAAGCGACATGTGACCGAGTTGCCAGCCGCCGTACATCTCGTTGCCGACCCCCCACCACTTGACGCCATACGGTTCGGGATGCCCGTTCTTGGCACGCAAGTCTCCCATCGGCGTCCCCGCGCCACTGTTGGCGTAAGCCACTTCCTCGGCCGCCGATTCCGCACCGCCAAGACCGCTGTTGACCGCGATGTAAGGTTCCGTTCCGAGTTCGCGGCAGAAAAGGATGAACTCATCGAGACCGAAATCGTTGTGCTCGATGCCAGTCCAGGCAGGGTTCTTTCGCGGCGGCCGCCGGTCGGGATCGCCGATCCCGTCCTTCCAGTCGTAGCCGCTGACGAAGTTCCCGCCGGGCCAACGGTAAACCGGCGCGTCGAGTTGCTTGAGCAACGCGAGAGTGTCGGCGCGCATACCGTTGACATTGTCGGCGGGCATCAAGGAGGCGGTGCCGATCAGGAGAGTCCCGTGGCCACTGGCGGTGATTTCGAGCCGCCCGTCGTCTGTATCTTTTTTGGCGATGAATTCGAGCGGGTATTTCTCGAAGTTCCGGCCGACGTTTTCGATGACGACGGTCTGCCGGTCCCTCGCACCATCACCCCAGACCAGGTTAACCTGGACGGGCCCTTCGGAACGTTCGCGCTTGAGCACGACACGCCCGGTGTACTTTTTGCCCTTGCGTAACGCCAGACCGCCTTGGGCGATCCCGCGCGTCTTGTGAAGACCGTCGAGAAGCAGCCGGGGTGTCTGTTCGCCGACGTAGCTATCCTGCCGCTTCATTTCGAGCGGAGCCCGACCGCCAATCGGCACCCAGGGCGAAGCCTCGGTTCCGACCGCTTCGAAGAACTTTCGGTCCTCCAACATCTCGGCCCAAATCCCACCGTAAATGCAGCGGCCCAGATGTTCGATAAACTGACCGTAGATATACTTCGAGATCGGTTCTCGGGTTTTCGAGGCGTCGATTTCGATCTTGGGATCGAAGGTGATGCCCGAGACGTGTTCGACCGAAACATCGTCAAACCAAGCTCGCCCCGTGGCATGCCCCCAGCCTCCATACAGGCAGTTGATCTGGATGCTGTCGTTATCGTAGTTCTTGAAGACGGTCTCCACGCGGGTCCAGTCGTTGGTTCCGGTCAAGGCCTTCGTCCGAGCATCGGCAATGCCATGGAGATTGAGGAGAGCGCCTTGACCTGTGGTCGCCTCGAGATTCTCGGTTTTGATCCAGACCGAGAGCCGATAGACGGCGAAGGGTTTGACCTCGACCTGGGTAACCCAGCTTAGGTCGCCACCGGACTCGGAAGCGATTGCGACCGACCGACTGCCGGTCCGTCCGAACGAAGCGTACTCGAAAGCCCCTTCCCCGTTCCAGACGTGCTCTTTCCAACCCACCGGTTTCGCGTCGTTCTCGTCTTCAAAGGATGGATTCAGAACCCAGTTTTCCACTTTGTCGCCTCCTTGCGCGGCCATGGGTGTCTTGCTGCACAGGGCACAGATCAGCATGCAGCCGATTGCGGCTGCGCGTCTTTTCGTTTGGGGATTGACAAGCATGTTCAAACGCCTCCAGTCGGTGGCCAGTACCGAGAGTCAGTGTTTCTTGATCCAAAGGAAGTCGATTCCGATTCGTTTCTTCAGCTGTTTATGCGAATCCGCTTTAGAGACGCCCTCATAACGAATACGCAGAGTGTGGGTACCTCGCTCGAATTTCAGAGCGCCGGTGGAAATTTAGCGGGAGAGGATGCGATGCGGCACATAAAGATCGACCGGCTCGTCGCCACCGCCTCCGCCGGGTTTTCCATCGAGATGAATCGGGAGCGGACGGCCATCGAGGGTGGCCGAGATTCTTCCCGACTGATTGTCCAACCCCGCCGCGAGATGGAGCGAATAACCACCGTCCTCGAGAATCGGAATGGTTAGCGTTAGTTCCTTGCCCTTCTTCTGCGGTGTCCAGAGCATGAGCCGGTTACCCGACCAGAGCGGGTCGGTCACGAACCGGGTGTTCGTCGCGGCTTCGGTCAGTTCCTCGGCCTGGTAGAAGACGGAGTTGCCCGCCGCGCAACGCGCCGCCGGTTGCCAGTTTGCAGGCAGCCGTAGATGGCGCACATCCTCCCCGGTAATGACCACGTGATCGTCCATGGTTCCGGGCCGCGCGTAGTGATAGCCGATCCGCGCATAGGAGACCCCGGGTGTCCGCTCGTGGCTATAGAGCTCCATGTAGAAGGCGATCCGGGACTGGAACGGCAGCGGATCGAGAATGTGCCAGCGGTTGTTGGTGACAAAGCCGCGGTTGGCGGGACCGTCGTTGCGGGGCTGGCCACAGTAGGGATAGATAAATATGTCCCGCGCCGACCAGGAGTAATTGTAGTAGTCCTCCGAGCCGGTTCCGAAGGTCGAGGGCCGCACATCGGCATCGACGAAAATCTTCTCGTCGCCCTCGCCCCACCAGCTGCCCCAGGAACTCGGTACTTCGTTGGGGTTGAGCAGCATGGTGGCCGACCCGACATAGAGGCCTTTGCCATTCGCGAGCAAATAGGGCATGTCTTGTACCGCTTGGGGCGAGGCAATGAGGTCGTGATCGACACGCCAGCGCGCGCGGAAGTGCATCGAACGGCCTTCCTTCCATTCGTACTCCATCGGTAGCGCCGATCCGGTCACCGTGACCGGCTGCTGGCCACGGTTTTCGATGCGGATCGCGAGCGACTTGGCGAACGGCATCACAAAACGGCAGGTCATCGTGCCATCGCGCTCGACAGTGAAGGGCGCGGAGTCGTAGGGGTTGATTCCGGGCGCGGCTCCGAAGAGGTCGCCGATCGGCGACTGCACCTGCCCCCAGGGATACTCGTCACAGGCGATGTGGAGAATCGTCTGCCGAAGGGCTTTATCGATGTTCCCCGCATGGACTTTCAAGGTCAGGCGTTCGAGCGCTTGCTGTCCTTCGATCTTCAGAACTTCCTGAACGACGCCCGCGGGAACCGTGGCCGCGATGGGTAGCGGCTCTCGCTTCGAGGCGTAGTTCCAGTTCGCTCCCGGCGCGGAGAGCACATTGGCGACCTGGCGAACGGCTTTTGAATACGTCTCTAGATCGGAGGGTTGGAAGGTTTGAACCTTGGCCCCGGGCTCATAGAGCCGGACCTGCAACTGGTAGAAATGGATTTTACTGGCGTCTCCGGTCCAGACGATGCGGCATCGTTTGGCGAAGGGTATGGGCGCGTAGGCGGCGTCGCGTTGATGGAAGGTTCCGGTCAGCAGAGCCTCGTCCAGGCCGACCTCCTTCGCATAGCCCTGATAGGTGCGTTGGAAAAAGTCGACAGCGGGGCCGTCGTAAACCGGCTCCGTATGTTTATCTAGAAACATCCGTATCGTGCCCTCGATCTTGGCGGTCCAGACCCGGACAATCGCACCGGGTCCGTTCACGTCGCAGATCAGGTACTCACCGATACCGTCATCACCGGGTTCTTTGAGTACGGCTTCGAAGTTGGGAAGCGGTTCGTTGCCGAAACCGTCGGAGTTGGCAAACCAGCCGGGCCCGCCAGGATGGTCGCTACGGTGGTCGTAGGAAGAAAACTGCACGGTTCGGTAGGGGAATTCCGGGAAATCGCCCAGCCGTCGCATATCGATCATCTCGCGCACCAGGGTTCCTGTCGTGATCGGAGCCGCCGTCGCGGGCTCAACGCTCAATCCTATAAGAACCAGACTCCAAATCATCCAGAATACGTTTCGCATCCGAAACCTCCCTACCCTATCGTTTCGCACCGTACCGGTCCGTCTCCGCCTCACGTGCCGAGGCCCGTCACTATACCCCGCTCCCGTCCTTCCGCCTAGGTGAATAAACCGGCCACAAGAGGGCCTTGCGCACGTCTGGAGCCGCGAGAACATTGACAGTCTTCCCGCCCAGTCATAGAGTCGTTTCAGGGAATTCTTTCTGTCCGCGCCCGGAACATCCGCGCGGAGTTCGCCTGCCAAGAGAGTGAGGTCCAAAAATGAAACGATCGTCTGCATTCGCCATCTTCGTCGTCTGTTGTGTTTCGCTGTCTTCGTTCGCTCAAGCCGAACAAGTCACCACGGAGACTGTGACTTACGGAGGCTGGCCAAACTGCATCCGGCTATCAAACGGTGAAGTCGAGCTGATCGCGACGACCGATGTGGGGCCGCGTGTGATCCGGTTCGGTTTCGTGGGTGGCCAAAATCTGCTCGCGCAGTTCGAGAGCGACATGGGCAAGACCGGTGGGGACAGATGGGTCCCTTACGGTGGGCACCGTCTGTGGCACGCACCCGAGGTGACCCCGCGAACCTACGCACCCGACAACGCACCGGTCAAACACAGATTCAAGAATCAGAAGACGCTAATTCTGACTCAAGAAGTTGAGCCGACGACTGGGATCGTCAAACAATTGGAGATTACGCTCGACCCTGACAGCAACCACGTCACCGTCACGCATAGGCTGGTCAACCGGAATCTTTGGGAAGTCGAGCTCGCACCATGGGCGTTGACGATCATGGCTCCGGGGGGCCGGGCGATTCTGCCGCAAGAGGAATTCCGCCCACATTCAGACTATCTTCTACC
>CAYTDF010000122.1:8737-10399 GCA_964436365.1 uncultured bacterium
ACTCTGGCATTATACCGACATGACCGATCCGCGCTGGACCTGGGGCAAGAAATACATTCAGCTCCGACAAGATCCGCAGGCGAAGACCGATCAGAAAGTCGGCATCATGAACAAACAAGGCTGGGCGGCGTACACACTGGGCAAAGACGTATTCGTGAAACGCTTTAAGTACGAACCGCATTCCAACTACGCGGACTACGGCTGCAACACGGAGCTTTTCACCAACGCCGCAATGCTGGAAGTGGAGTCGCTGGGGCCGCTGAAAACGATCTCCCCCGGAGGTTATGCCGTAAGCCATGCGGAGCAGTGGTTCCTGTTTAAGGCGGAGATAGGCACTTCGGAATCTTCGATCGATGCGAACCTGCTGCCGTTGATCCGTAAGACCGACGCGGTCATTCGGTAGAACGAAACGCCTTGGCGACGAAACGATAGGCTCCGCCCTCGACGCGGTAAAACACGATAGGCGTCGGCGTATCGGAGATCGGGATGTAGACGACCAGAACACCCTCGGCATCCGTGACGGGTTTTCCGCTTTCGAGGACTTCGCCGTGGTTATCTGTCGGTATTTGCACAAGCGCCGTGGTGTTGGGTGGAATCCGTATATCCAGATGAAGGTCGTCGCCTTCGATGCGCCAGTTGCTTTCGATACGTCCACGGATTGAATCGTGATGGCAACGCACCCAGGTTAAGTCACCAACGACCTTGGGCGCGATATGGATCTGGTCGAAACCATCCGCGGTCGACATGGCTTGGATCCCGGCCAGCGCCTTGTAGAACCACTCGCTGACGCTGCCAAACATGGGATGGTTGTGCGAATAGGTGTTCTCATCTTTGGCCCAGTGCTCCCATAACGTGGTCGCGCCGTTTTCGAGCATGTAGCCCCAGCCGGGGAACTCCCTCTGATTCACCATCGTGTAGGCAACGTCGGCGCGGCCCATCCCGGTCAGAGCCAACAACGTAAACTTGGTCCCGAAGATTCCGCCACTGATGTGACCGTCGCGATTCTTCAGAACATCGTCGACCAAGACTTGCCCGACGGTTGCGCGGTTCTCGTGGGGCACCAAGCCCGCCCACCATGCCGTGGATTGGCAGCACTGCGTGGCGGTATCGTAACGGCCCGTTTTGGGGTCGAGAAATTTCTTATTAAAGGCGTCTTTGATTTTCCCGGCCAACTCCGAATAGCGTTTGGCATCGTCCCGCTCCCCCAAAATCGTCGCGAATTTCGCGAGAGAAGAGACGCTGTAGTGATAGAATGCCGTCGCTGTGAGTGCGCGGGGTTTCGGAACCAAGCTTTCGTGGTCGCTGAGCCCGTTGTCCAGGATGTGCTCTTCGGCTGTGGCGCTCAGAAGTTCGACCCAACGTTTGGTGCGCTCGTATTGCTCCTTAATCAAACGCGTTTCACCATAATACTGAAACAGATGACGCTGTAACAAAGGATGGGCTACCCCCCAGCCCACGGGGCCCGCTTGGTCTCCGAGACCGCTGTCGGCGATCCCCACAAACGGAGCGGTCTCGGTAAACCCGCCATTGGGCCGCGCGGCGTCAGCGAGGTCTTCGACGGCCTTACGATAGAATGCGGACATATCGAAATTCAGGATCGCCATCTCACCGCTGCCGACAATATCGCCACCGTACCCGAAATTTTCGCGGTGAGGGCAGTCG
>CAYTDF010000123.1:0-10353 GCA_964436365.1 uncultured bacterium
GTTCGCACCCAGGACCGAGGCCGGAACGATGAGCGGAAATCCCGCCGCGCACGCGGTACTCTGTAGAAAACGCCGTCTCGAAAAGGATTGTTTCTTCATCTGTCTCTGCGACCTCTGCGCGCTTACGGTGATGTGTCGGCCGGACCGCTATGTTCGACAGCCTCCGGCCTACTGGCTCAACAGGATAGCCGTTTTCACGGCCGCCCTCAAAGAACTCTCTTTGCGCCACGGCATCTCGCCGGGGAACGTTCTCCACAGCAAGCGGAACGGTGGCCTAGACTCTCTCGATTCGCCCGAGAAGGGATGCAAAATCCTCGTCATCGTCCTCGGGGAAAAGCGCGAACGTCGTGCATTCCATGGCAACGGACTCACTTCCGGTCGAGAAGATCGAACGTTCGACAAGTCTTCTGTATTTCTCACGAAAAACGTTGATATGGCCCGCTGTCGCATTGGCGACGATAACCATGAACTCCGCCTCATCCCATCGGCCACAGAGATCACACGCCCGCGTCGCACAGCTCACGGTCTTGGATGCCACCTTGACAAGCGACCCGCAGACTTCGGGACCGTGTTGATTCAAGATCTCTTCATAGTTCGCTATACGGACGAGAATCACTCCATACATCGCATCATGTTGCTCCCACTCGCGATGCATGGATTCAAGTTTGACGCGCAGATGATTCTGGTTGGAGACGCCGGTCACTTGATCGATATAGGCGAGCTGGGCCAACGACTGCATGGTCCGCATGTCGATCTTGGCGCTTGTCTGATCCGTGAAGGACTCGATCCCCCCGACGATCTTCCCGTGATTGTCTCGCAAGGGAGCGGAGCGGATGCGAACGGGCAGCCGATGCCCTTCCCGGTGATGGAGATACGCATCGAGAGTATGCTCCTCACCGTCTGTCATTGTGGCGAGGGCCGGACAGCCAGTCTCGCAGAGATCGACACCGTTCTCGTCGACGTGTGTCAGGATCTTGTCCCAACAGGCCGTCCCCACCACATCCTTATCCGTGTACCCCGTGATCTTCTCCGCTCCCGCATTCCACGAGAGGATCTTGCGCTGTGCATCGACGAAGTAGACGCCGACGTCCAACTGATCGAGTAATTTATGATAGATATCGTTTGGAAAATCCACGACGCCCTCCATCCTATTTCTCGGCGCTCCCACAAAGGAACCAATCGTCTCGGTACACGTATCGTGAACTTGTACCGTAGGCAGTGTCAACGGAGCGATCAATGCCGCAAGGACTCGTGTCATCTCCAAGATGACGACAACGCCACCGGTTCGATACGCTCCGGGGGGGGCTACCCCAGCTACAGTCGGCAATTGATCGTTTCGGGGAGCCCGAATACAATACTCTGGAGGTTCTCTTCTACTGTGCCGCGGTGAAGCCGTCGTGGCAGTCACTGGAAGGAATCCCGAGAGGATACGAGGCGATGGAAGATACAGGCGCGAGTCTGGTTCGCACGGGCGACATCATCACGCTGACGGTCTATCTGCTCGGTACGTTGGGCCTAGGGCTGTGGATTGGGACCAGGACCAAGACCACCGAGGGCTATTTCCTCGGCGGCCGGAAGATGCCCGGCTGGGCCGTCGGCCTATCACTACTGGGCACATCGATCAGTTCAATCACCTTTTTGGCCTACCCGGGCTCGGCCTACGCCGGGAACTACAGCCGGATCGTGCCCGGACTGACATGGCCGATCGGGGCCATCTTCGCCGTTCTCATTTTTATCCCCTTTTACCGGCAGGCCGGGTATGTCAGCGCTTACACTTTCTATGAACGCCGCTTCGGGCTCTGGGCTCGTGTGTATGTCTGTGTGCTGTACAGCATCGCCCAGATCTGGCGCATGGGTCTGATTCTCTATCTGCTCAGCATAGCCATCACCAGCATGCATGCCTCGTGGAACCTGCAGATGGTGATGATCGCTCTCGGTGTTTTCGTGACGGTCTACACGGTGCTGGGTGGGATTGAAGCGGTGATCTGGACAGATGTGTTTCAGACCGTCGCCCTCATCTTGGGCGGCGTGGCCGTGGTCGTGGTTGTCTTTCTAAACGTCGAGGGCGGCGCATGGACCGTGATCGATATGGGCATGGAGCATGGGAAGTTCTCGCTCGTCGGCCTACAGGCGGAATCGGCCTTTGATTTCAGCCTGGCGCGCGACACCCTCCTCATACTCATTGTGATCGGTACCGTCGGAAATATCCTAGGGTATGCGGTCGATCAAACCTATATCCAGCGGTTTTGTGCGGCCTCCACCGAGAAGGGAGCCCGCCGAGCCGTTTGGACCGGTGCGATCGGAGCGATACCGGTCTGGCTGCTCTTCATGTTTGTCGGCACCTGCCTCTGGACATTCTATCAGCTCAATCCGGAGCATCTGCATCGCGAAATGCTGGCGGATGAGGTGTTTCCCTATTTCATTCTGCATGAGTTGCCCAGCGGCGTGGGCGGTTTGGTGATTGCGGGTGTGCTGGCCGCTGCAATGTCCTCCATCGACTCGTCGATGAGCGCGACATCCACAACGGTCACCATCGATCTGTACAAACGGCTGCTGATTAAAGGACGCGACGATTCCCATTATCTAAAGGCGGCCAAAGCCATTTCCGCCGTCAGCGGCGCGCTTATGATTCTCGCCGGATTGGGACTGACAACCATGCGCCAAGAAGCTATTCTCGATATGGCGTTCATCATGGGCGGGTTGCTGGCCTGTGGAGTTGCGGGGTTGTTTACAATTGGATTCTTTACACGCCGAGCCAACAGTCTCGGCGTGCTGTTAGCCGTAATCTGCACCGTGGTCTTCAACTGCGGGATGACCTATATCGAAGCCAAAGCCATGATTTGGGATAGCCGCGCAAGTTGGATGGTTCAAGAGGCTGTCGAGCGGGGCGAAGTCGACGTCGATGCGCTCCAGGCTACAATTCGCGCCGAAGCGGAAACGCAGGGTGTGAAACTGACGCTGGCCGATGTCAAGAAGGAGCAGGAAACACGAATTCGTAAACAGATCGCTCTACGGATCGAATCCAAACTGGGCGTGCAACCGCCGCATCTGGGAGAAGCGATCGGCCTTCATTCCTTCATGATGGGGGTCGCGACATGCGTGATCGTTTTTGTTCTCGGCTATCTGTTCAGTTTACTGTGGCCGCCGAGACCTCTCGCGGAGATCGGAGGGCTCACCTGGCAAACCAGACACATGAAGCGTTTGGAGTGATCGCCGGAATGGCATTCGGAGAAGAGTACGACTGAACGCCCTCAGGGCTCTACACAGTCGCGCCGCCGCAACTGCTACCCGAGCCTGCCGTGCATCCGAAGCAATGCGAAGCGAACTGAATACGTCGTTTCAGCAGCCAATCGAGATCGAGATTATGGACCGTACACGGAGCGCCGTTTTCGATCTGCATGCCCAGCATCTGATTGAAATCGCAATCGTAAATCCTGCCGTCGTGGCCCACGCTGATCATCGCCCGGCACATGACGCTCTCTGCGGCCGCGGGATTGAAGGCACCGACGAGACGGCGCATGTAATCGTCGAAACCGCCCAGACGTTCCAACTGTTGGCGAAAACGATGGATTGGCATATTGGTGATCGTAAACAGACCGCTGAAGGTAATTCCGTGTTTAACTTGTAGTTCCTCACGAAACCGGGCTTCGAGTTCCTCTTGAGCCGCAGGCAAGAACGCACCGACCGGATTGTAGACGAGATTGAGGATCAGGCCGCTCTTCTCCTGCCCGAAGCCCTGTTCGTTGAGCAACCGCAGGCCTTCGACACTCTTTTCAAAGACACCGTTTCCGCGCTGCTTATCGGTAAAATACGGCTGGTAGTACGGAAGAGATGAAATCACTTCAACCCGTTGTTCGGCGAAGAGCTCGGGCAGATAGCGTTTCGGTTCACCGGTCTGGGGGTTGCCATCGAAAGTGACCGTGAGGTTGTGCCGAACCATGACCTGCTTGCCCAGGTTCCGCGCCTCCTCGACCAACCGGTCGAAATGGGGATGCAGCTCCGGAGCGCCTCCGGTCACATCCAATACGCGAATACGCTCGTGCTCGGCGAGAATCTCCAAGCAACGCTCCAACGTGGTTTCGTCCATCGCTTCCGTACGAGTGGGAGAAGCGTCCACGTGGCAATGGCGGCAGGCCTGGTTACAGAGCCGTGTCAGGTTGATCTGCAGGGTCGCGACCGAGACCGGAGTGAGTTCGAGGCCACTCTCGCCGAGTTTGGACGGGAAGCAATACCGCGCCTTGCGTTCAACACTCGATGAATTATCTATTGGTTCTCCCAAAATCTCTTTCCGATTGGAAAACCCTGAACGCCCGGATTTCGCGGGCACTTCGTGCGCGCTGCCGGAAAGGAGTTCCGAGGAACGTTCTAGACCTGGGGATCGCATCGGAGGCGACTCTCCTTTACAGACGGCGATACGGTGCACAACCACAACAATAGCGTATCCAAAGGAGACGCCTCTGCGCAATGTTCACGCGCCCCGGCGTTCCATCGTGTTGTGCATCTGGACACCGTGAACCAGGGCGATCCCCGCCTGCATGGCCGCCGCGATGTGGACGGCCTCGGTCATCTCGTCGGGATTCGCACCCGACTCTAGGCACTGGGTCGTATAGGCATCGATACAATAGGGACACGATTGGGCGTGAGCGACAGCGAGTGCGATCAAAGATTTCTCTCGCTTGGTAAGCGCACCCTCGCCCGCGGTCGCCTGGTTGTAGTACTCGAAAAACTTCTCCATCAAGTCGCCTCGGAACTTACCGACATCGCCGAAACGTTCCAAGTCGTCCGAATCGTAATAATTCATCGCCGTACCTCCCTCGCGTGGGAAAACCTCAGCAGACGCCGTTCATCCTTTGGCTTTGAGGATTTCCTCTTTCATAACGTCATACGGTATCGCTCCGACCTTCTTGGAGACGACCTCACCGTACGTATTGATAAAGAAGCTGGTTGGAAAACCGCCCACGTCGTAGGTCTGGGCGACGGTGCCTTCGCTGTCCAACAGAATCAGCCAATCGTACTTCTTGGACAACATGAAGCGTTCGACTTTCGGCGCGTCTTCCTTGTAATCGACGCCGACGATCTGAATCGAGTCACCCATTTCGCGTTGCAGCCGAGCCATGTCCGGCATCTCTTTCACACACCACCCACACCAGGTCGCCCAGAAGTTCAGCAGGATCGGTTTGCCTCGAAGCGACGAGAGACTCACCGTCTTTCCGTCAAGCGTCTTCAGAACGAAATCCGCGGCCACCGGCCCCGCGGGCGTCCGCTCGAGCGCCACCTGCTCTTCGCCGACCGTGACCGTCGAAGAGGCGCAGTTCGAGAGACAGAATCCCAAAACTGCCAGTCCGCCAAGCGCAAAGACGGAAATCGAACGCGAAGTGCGCGAACGGGTTCTCATGTCGTGGAATCTCAAGTTCATGATGCAAGCGACCTCCCAGGAATTGTGGATAGATAGGCGGGCAAACTGGATGGACGGCGGTCTTTGGAGACGCCTTCTTCCCCCGCCACGCCTGACCGTATCCTCATTCGGTATACGAGAAATGGGTTGGGAGCACAAGGAATCTACGTGCAATCCCGCTTCACACAAGCGCCACTGAGAAGCAGACCGACTCATGCAGCAAGCTCCTCGATGGGGGGAGAATCGGCGGGGTTGCTGGGAAAGAGACCGAAAGACGTGGTATCCTGTCAAGGACGATTCAAAGGACGGGGGAGCACTGCGACAGGAGAAGGAGGAATGAGAGTCATGTACACTGGACTGTCCAAAGGTTGCCGGAGGCAATCGCGGCGAGGTTTCACGCTCATCGAACTTCTCATCGTAGTGGCCATCATCGGCATCTTGGCCGCCATCGCCGTCCCGAACTTCATGAACGCACGGATGCGGGCCACAATCGCACGCATTCAAGGCGATCACAGTTCCCTGGCCACGGCGATCGAGTCGTACTCGGTGGACAACGGCGCTCACCCTTGTCCGGAACTGGCCTCAGACGAAGGCGAGGTCACCACATGGCCGTACTACTTGCCCGACTCGCTGATGACACCCGTCTCGTATATTGCGGAAGCCAAGATCGTCGATCCGCTCGGCCGCCCGGCGGAAGACTTGCCCACGCTGGTCAGCCGGTACCGCTTCAAGGTTTTTCGATGCCAGACAAAGTCGGGTTATGCGGACGCTCAGTCATCCGGTGCAACCGCCGCGCGTTCCGTTTTTGGGGAATGGATGCTGGTCTCACACGGTCCGAACCGTTGGTTGGATCTGCCTTCAAACTTCAACGGCGGTCAAAACGAGACGGACTGGTTCTGGCTGCCCTACGACTCCTCCAACGGGATTCTTTCGGGCGGCGACGTGATCCGCGGGCAGGGCATTCCGCGGGTCACCGGCTATCCCGCGAAATACAACATCAAGTGGGTCGACCCCGGCTATCACGCGCCCAACAGCGGCTAACGGTCACTCACACGCCGGGCGGGGACGCCCATGTAAATCCCCATCGGTTCGGTATCTTTCGCGACGACAGCGTTCGCTCCGATCACGCACCCCTTGGCGATTGTCGTATTGGCGGTAACCGTCACGTTGGCGGCAATCCAGATATCTTCCACCAAGGTGATCGGTCCCGTGCGTTCGCCGGTCAACGCCATGGGTTTGTCGGTGATCTCGTGATGGTGACCGACCGTGGCGAAGACCGTATGCGCCGCGATATTGCAGTAGGGCCCGATGTCGAGCCCGCCCCAGCCATACAAAACACAGTTCGGCGCAAAATGGGAATGATGCCCCACCCGGACAAAAGAGCGCTCGTAGTCGCCCAGGCTGACGTAGTTCCCCGGGAAGAAAGTGACGTGATCTTCGATGATAAACTTCCCCGGCGAGCCTTGCACGAAACAGTTGGGATAAAACTCCACATGCGAACCGATTTGGCAGACTCTGGGCTGGCCGATCATCTGAAATCCACGCATGAACGTCACACAATCACCGACCTCCATCACCTCGGGATGCTCGATGATCGCATCGTCGGCCACCACTACATTCTCACCGCACGACTTAAACCGTTTGAGATAACTCGACATAAATTCATCTCCTGAAAGGGTACCGGTAAAAGCTTATTTGAAGATTTTGGCGGATCGGAGCCGGTGTTCGGTGGCGAAGTAGATCGACTTCCCCACAATCGGCCCCGGCACGTTGAAACGCTCGTCCGCCACCAGTACCTTCTCGAGCGAGAACGACTTCGGATCGATACGGTAGATATAAGCATTGGTGAAACCGTATATTTTCCCATCGGGGCCGTTCTGCAATCCCAAATCCAGAGGATGGCCCTCTGAAAGAACCAGACGATCCGTGAACGTCCGCGTCGCCGGATCGAAGGCGAAAACCTCGGGTTTGGCATCCTTCCCCGCGATCGTTCCGTAGAGCCTTCCGTCAGGTCCGGTCAGCAGCGCGTTAAAGACGGTGACCGAACGGTCCAGAGTTCCCTCCCAGACCTTCTTCTCCGCCTGATAGTCCCAAAGAAGAAGGTTGGCCTGCTCGACCTTCGGTTGAGTCCCCGACCCCCCGGAGATGCTCGTCCCGATGGCAATCAGTTTCTCTTTTTCCAGATGCGCCAACGTGTAACAACTCCCGTCCCCAAAGGTCCGGTCGTAGGACTTCTTCTCTCCCGTCTTGGGATCGTAATACGAGAGCGGGCCGCCCCATCGTCCGTAGTCCGGGAGCGACGCCAACCAGACACGCCCCATGGGGCCGGTCAGAGTCGAGCGCGGCCGGTAAGAAATATCGTCCACACGCCCCAGTTCGCGGGGATTGTCGGTGAGTCCGCCCCGTAACGATACGGTTGGGCTGGATCGTAGACGGAAATCCTGGCTCCGGAGTACGAAGATATATAGAGTTTCTCATCGAGGACACCCATCGAATACGCTTCCCCGGCGGCGGCGGAACATTTCCCCATGTCCACGAGTTCGCCGTTCTCCGGGTTGTAGCGGAACAGGTGCAGCGGCAGGATGCTGGAGCCGTAGATACAACCGTCCGGTCCCGTGTAAAGACAGAAAATCTCGTTGCCGCTCGTCTCGTAATCGAGTTCGAACGACCGGACTTCGCCCGCTGGACTGCGAACCTCCAGGGTGCGGTAGATCTGTGCCGCCGCGTCACTGAACGCGAACGTGCTCCCATCGGCAAGAACCGGCGTGGGCATAGCATCGGGCACCACATCGACCGGCACGGCTTTCATACCCTCGAGACGAAACTTCCCCGCACTCGAATCGATGTAGAGTTTGCCGTCCTCGCCCCGGCGCATATCGAGCGTCCCCTCGCCCTTGGTCGTCACCGGCCCGACGGTCTGTTTCTCTCCGGTCTCCGGGTCCAACACAACCACGTGTGGCTTAACCATACGAATCAGGTTGGCCACGGTACCATCCGTATTCACGAGGGGATAGTTGTACATATCCTCTTCGTCCATACGGCCGTATCGCTTGAACTCGCCGGTCCGTGGGTCGTAACAGGTCAGGTCGGCGGTTCCGTAACTGCCGATCCAGATCCGCCCCTCGGCGTCCTCGTCGATACGGCAGGGGAAGGTCGCGGCTTTCGGGTTGATCGCACCCAGGTCTTCCAGCGCGCCTTTTTCTGGATCGAAGCGGAGCAAATGCCCGGCGTAGGCCACTCCGACATACAGAGCCCCGCTACGGCTCATCAGCGTGGCCGTCGGGTAGTTCGACTTGGGCACGGGCGAGACGAACTGCTTGAACGCCCCGGTTTTGGGATCGATTTGTAGCACGAAAGAGTTGTCGCCGTTCTGCCCCATGGTCGCATACAGACAGGGGTCGCCCGCTCCGTTATGGCCCGCGTGCACGCGAATCCAGTTGACTGACCGGACAGGCACACCGTGTTCTTGGATCGCAGCCCCGCTGAGGGGCTGCGCAGACTCGGCGGTGAGCCCGTGAGCGTTGGCGAAGAATATCGATCCAGCGAAAATGAGGAGCGCAATACGTCTCCCGATAGCACACTTATTCCCGATCTTCATGGTTGAAATCTCCTGCGTGGCACAAGGGGGCTGCGCACCCGGCTAGCCGAGCGAGCGCTTCGATAGGGAGGGCTGAAACACCTCTACTCGGTTACGGCCTTTTTTCTTGGCCTCGTAAAGTGCGGTATCGGCATGTTTGAGCAGATCGTCCATATTCCGAACGTCCTCTGTCAACGTGCTGACCCCCGCGCTGATCGTGATCGTAACTCTCTTCTCAACGGCGTGAATCGTACTCCGTTCGATCTCCTGCCGAAACCGCTCGGCGATGGCGCGGGCGTCGGTAAGACCGGTTTCGGGAAGGAGAATCCCAAACTCCTCTCCACCGATCCGTCCGACACAATCCACATCGCGACCGAAACCCCGGCAGGTATCGGCAAACGCGCACAACACCTTATCGCCAACATTGTGTCCGTGAAGGTCGTTGATGGCTTTGAAACGGTCGACATCGATCATGATAAGGGAGAGCGAACGCCCGTAACGCTACGCCTGTCCCAGCGTCCGCTCCAAGGCTTCCATGAAGTGCCGGCGATTGTTTAGATTCGTGAGGCTGTCGGTTGCCGCCAGGTCGAGCAGCTCACTTTCCAGCCGTTTCTGCTCGGTGACATCGCGCGCGTAGGCGGCCACACGGGTTATTCTGCCCTGGGCGTCGAAAACCGGGAACGCGTGGTGATCGTACGTCCTCCCGGCCCGCTGGTCTTCGAGACGCACCGGTTGCCCTGTAGCCAAGAGCTCGTCGAATCGCGCCTTGCGCGGCTCGGCAACGTCGGGGGGAAGAAGATCGAAGACGCACTGCCCCACAAGTGCCTCGGCTTCCTGGCCAAGCCTTGTGGCCGCAGCCTCGTTGATCGCCAAAATGCAGCCGTCTAGATCCAACAGGATCGAGGACTCGATGGAAGCGTCGAGCAGCGCGCGCGCGGTCTCCTCACTGATCTGCAACGCGCGCTCGGCCTGCCTTCGCTGAAACAACAGCTCAGCCGTGAAGAAGACAACAGCCGAAAAAAACAGGACGGTCGGAACGGACGAATCGGGATGCGCGTCCCAAGAGTAGACAAACCAGGCCGTGATAATCGTCGCGACGGTCGTTCCGCAAACGTAGACATATCTTCGGCGATAGGCGTGAGCGGAATAAAAAGCCGGAAGATAGAGGAACGTGGCGAGATAGTTGATCGCCTCATAGCCGTTCAGAGCTTTGAAATATGCAAGAATTCCCCCCAGAACGATGCAGAGCGCGACATGCATCGCCAGGAAGGCCGTGTCGGAGACACTTCGCGACGGAGGTGCCCGATTGCTCATCCAATCCTCTCTGCGGCACGCGACCGTTGTGTCGCACATTGCTGACCGTCACATCCGGCTGCCGTCA
>CAYTDF010000124.1:0-10325 GCA_964436365.1 uncultured bacterium
CGGTGAGGTTCTCTTCGGTACAGAGGAAGCCGACGATGCGGGGTTTCCCGGCGATGTACCGTTTGACGTAGCGGTTGATATCCTTGCGGGTTACGGCGCGTAGACGGTCCAGATAACTCAGGAAATAGTCGAGGCCCCCCGTGGACCACCAGAACGCCACCGAATGCACAAAACTACTCGTCTCTTCACGGCTGTAGATTTCACTGACCTCCAGGAGGTTCTTGGCGGTGGCGATCTCTTCTTCGGTGTAGTAATCGGGCTCCAAGAGAAGCGCGAGTTGCTCGTCGAGCGCCTGGAGGGCGGCATCGAATCGATCCGCCGATGTCCTGCCGGAAATGATGATGGGGCCCGTGTGGACCAACGAACTGTATCCGAGCCCGATGCCGTCGAAGTGGCCGCCGTCGACCAGAGCGCGCTGAAACTTGGATGCGGGTTGGCTGAGAACGAACGAGAGTACATCCGCGGCGAACGTAGCATCTGTATTGTACTTCATGCTCGGACCGTGCATCGAAATGTTGAGTGACACCGCGCCCACCGGTTGGATCACGGCGACCGTGGCGCTCGTCTCCAGTGGAGGATGTTTGGGGACCGGATGGGCCTTGACCGGATTCTTGCCGCGCTTCCACTCTCCGAAGAACTCCTCGGCGAGCTCGCGTACCAGCTCCACATCGACATCACCGGCAACCAACAGCGTCATGTTGTTGGGGATGTAATAGCGCTTCTGAATCATGCGCATCTTTTCCCGGGTTGCTGAGAGGATGACGTCGCGGTCGCCGATCGTGTTCTTGCGGCTGTAGTGTTTGTACCAGAGACGTTTGCCGACTTCTCGGTGCAGCTGAAACGACGGATTGGCTTCGTTGCGGTCGAACTCGGCGTTGACCACCGGTCGTTCGGCGATCAACTCCTCTTGCTTGAAGAGAGGATGTACGACGGCGTCGCGCATAAACTCGATGCCTTCCCGCAGGTTGGAGCGAGGCACAGTGATGTAATAGTTGACCAGCTCCGAAGAGGTGGTCCCGTTCCAACTCGCGCCGAGTTCGCTAAGCCGTTCGAGGTAGAGCTCTTGGTTGGGAATCGCACGGTTGGCTTTGAAGAACATGTGCTCGTAGAGATGCGAGAGCCCGTCAAACTCGGGCGGCTCGGTGAATGCACCGTTTCGCGCGGCCAGTTCGATGGTGACTAGCGGTACGGCGTGATTCTCGACGGTGATGATTTCCAACCCGTTCTTGAGCTGGACAGACTGTATCCCTTGATGCATGCCGGTTGGTTCCTCCAGCGCAGCCGCTGACAGCACCGTCAAAAAAGTGAGTGCGAGCGGGATGAGGGTGAGAAAGAGACTGTCGGTGCGGAGGGTGTGGGAAGTGTGGAAACGCATGCCGGGTACTCCTTTGGACCAGCGCTGGTTCGAGTTAGAGCGGTCTTCGCCGGTTGCAATGCGAAAGGCATTTTTGATAACCACTCTCGTTCAGGTTTAGCCGTCCGCCCGGGACTGTCAAGCCAGGCTTGCTCGTGCACGGGGCGGAGTCGGCTGACGTGTCCGGGTCGGATGCACTATACTATAAGAAGAGAGAGTTCGCTCCGAATGGTGGTGGCGGACTGTGGTCTGTAGAACTGAGGATCGAGCATGGATCGCGAGCGAAAAGCAGGCCGTCGGCGATGTCTGAGCCCACACGCAGAGATGGCGCGTGGCTTCACGCTTGTGGAGTTGCTTGTGGTCTGCGCGATCATCAGCATTCTTGCGGCGACCGCCCTTCCGAATTTTACGGACGCGACGACGCGCGCCAAAGCGGCTCGCACACGTGCGGAGCTGAAGATCGTCTCCGAGGCTTATCTCCTCTACAACATGGACTTCGGCGGCTGGCCGAACCATCTGGATGGGGATCGCGCTCAACACCGGGCGGTCACCACACCGATCGCTTATATCAGCACTTCCATCGAAGACCTGTTCCAGAAGTCGTCGCGCGCCCGCAACGACTGGTACTACCAAGACAGTTTGGGGCAATATCACTGCGAGCCGCGCGCCGCGCTGTTCTATAACTTCGAAGAACACGAACCTCAGTACGCCGCCGATACACGGAACGCCGCGTTCTACGTTTGGTCGTTCGGTCCCGATGGCGATCTCGATGGCACCAACCGGTACGATATCACCAACGGCGTGAAATCGAGCGGCGATATCTATAAGGACGTTATGGGCGGGTTCCAGGCCGGATACCCCTTCACGAAGATTTACCCTATCGAGTACGACGGGCCTCGCCTGCCTCCGATGCGGCAGCGCGGCCGTGGGCCCGGGTTCTAAAGGAACGCCCCGGCAGAACGTGACGGCCATCACGAACGGCGGCCGCTTCTGGAGAAGACCCCCCAATGCACCGACAAACGCCGCAACAGAAAGTCGCCTTGGTTGGAATCACCGCCGGGCTTCTCGGTTTCCTGGTGCACGCGGGATTCGGTCTGGGGCAGGGAGGCGGAGGCGCTTGGGTGGCCGCCGGTCTCTGGTTGTTTGCGGGCGCTGTCTGGTGGATGGTGTACCGGCGCGCCCTTTGGGGCGGTTTGATCCAGACCGCCGGTATGCTTTCGCACGCCGCGCTCGCTGTCGGTCTCTTCTACGACCACAGCCAAGGGGGGCAGGTGGCGTTTCACATCTGGCTGAGGCAGTTCTCAGACAACTGTTACCACCTGTATTTGCTCCAACTTTCGCTCTACGCGATCTTGCTCGCGCTCTACTTCATCGAGCCACAGTTTCGTCAGGATATGGAAGGGAACGCCGCGTTCTAGGTTCGGAGTTCGGCCAGCCTTCTATGTTCTTCGACAGGCTCCTTTGCCGCGTCGAAGCTCGGAACGATCTTCCGCACACGCTCCCAAGCATCCTCCAGTTTTCTTTCGGTTATCGCTGTGGTTCTGGAGGAGAACTGTAGACTCATATGGCGAATCCAGGAACGGAAAACGGTTTCGCTCTGTCGTTGGAACATGCGCTGGAACTTGACTCGGTTGCCCGTCTCACCAGATGCAAGGATTCGCGTGTACTGCATCGTATTGCCATTCCCTCTAGGAGCTGAAGCGCCATGAAGCGTTGTCTGACCGTCTTCCTTTTGTCTCTATTTGTCTTGCCTTGTTTGTGCTCGGATTCACCGCCGCCACGTTACGCGCTGAAGTCAATGCTCGCAGAGGCTGACGCGGCGTTCAGTCTACGTATTTTGGAATGGAAAGTTCTCGAAGGCGACGCACCCGAATCGATCGCCCTCGATTCTGACGATCGCGGCTGGCAGACAGGCGGTATCGGCTATCGTTGGGAGAAGCCCGACTCCTCGTGCTGGTTCCGGCATCGTCTGGTGATGCCCGACCGCCTCGGCGGCGTGGATGCCGAAGGCATGGAAGTGCGCCTCAAACTGGCGATCGACAATGGAGGAAAGGTCTATATCAACGGAGAGTACAAAGGCGAGTTCGCGTGGCGCGAGGGGGATTATCTCCTCACCGAGAGTGCCCGGCCAGGAGAGGAATACGTCATCGTCATTGAAGGCCTCAACCGGCTGGGATGGGGTATCCTACTCGATGCCTGTCTGGAATCGTCCTCTTCCAAAGCCCTGGCGGAGAAGGCGATGCCACTTCTGGAAAACATTCGGTTCGGTCTGAGTATGGAGTTCGACGATATCCGTTCCAAGAGAGCGCGCTGCGCGGCGAAGGCGTGCTTGGATCGGCTCCTCGGGGAGACTCCGCTCAAGAGGGATGCCGAGGAGATCGCGAGGTCCATAGAAGAAGCTCGGAAGACATTCGAGGAAGAATTCATGGCTGTGATACGTGAAGAGGGCCGTGAGCTGTTGCGGGAAACCAAGGAAGAGACCGGAAGGCTGGAGGCGTGTATCGCCCAGATGGCGTCGGACGGCAGCGATCCCTCCTATCCCCGCTCGACACTGACTCTATCTAAGCAATTCCAAGAGCTAGCCGCCAACGATCTCCGCAGTTCGGAGTTTCGTCTCGCCGCCCGTGGGCGCTGGAACGCGGATTACATCCGTGATGCGGTTCGCCGTGCCACGCGCGAAGCTGAAACGCCGATCCGCGCCGACGGGCGGGCCCAAGTCATCCCCCGCTACCGCACCGGGCCGGTCGCAATCCGCGACGGTGCATTGTGGCAAGGCAATCGGCCGCTGTTCTTGCTGGGATTCGGCCATTTCGGTCAGGTGTACAACGACCTTCCTATCTTCCAGGACTATGGTTTCAACGCGGCACAGCTGACTCTTGGCGTTGGCTCAGTTCTGCGCTCGCCCGAAGAGGTGAGTCACGCCAGTGTCGACCGTCTCCTTGAAGCCCTCGACATAGCCGCCGAATACAACATTGCGCTCGACGTTCTCTTGGAGGTTCACAACTGGCCGGAGTGGAGTTTTAATACATACCCAGGGCTGAGATCCGACGACACGCACGGGTTTATCAAATACAAGATCGATCACCCGGCCGCGCGAGAACTGCTGGAACGATTCTTTGCGGTTGTCATCCCGAAGTTGGCTAACCATCCGGCCCTCTTCAGTTACTGTTTGACCAACGAGCCGGCGTACTACGATGAGTCGGAGTTCTCACGCCAGCGTTTTGTGAGTTGGCTCCAGAGCAAACATGGCACGCTGGAAGAATTATCGGACGCTTGGCAGATGCCCGCATCGTCGTGGGATTCCATCTCTCTCCCCTCGGGCCCCGAGCAAGTAGGCTCCTATTTCGACTGGATGGCGTTCAACCGCGATCGCCTTTCGGAGTTCCATGAGTTCTTGGCCGCGTCCGTCCGCACGTACGATCCCGACATTCCCGTGCACTGTAAGCAAATGGCCACGCCTTTCGACACGAGCGCGAACGTATTGGACAGCACCGACCCCGAAAGACTGACAAAATTGGGGCGGCTCAGCGGAAACGATAACTGGTCTTACTACCGCTCATGGATCGAGCAGGATTGGAATACGAAATCATACAACGATCTATACTCCGTCAATTGGTGGAGACGGAGTATGTTCTTCGACTTGCAGAAATCCATCGCGCCGGAGAACCCCATATTCAATTCCGAAAACCACATCATCGAGGACGACGCTCCAGCCTGGGTTTCCCCGCGGCACATCCGGTCACACTATTGGTTGGACGCGATCCACGGTCAGGCGGCGACCACAACCTGGGTCTGGGAGCATAACCCAGACGGGCCGGTGGGTTTTTCGCACAGCATCCTTACGCGCCCCCAGTGTGTGGAAGCCGCGGGGCGGACAAACCTGGATTTGAATCGCCTGGCGACCTATATCCACAAGTTCCCGAGAATTCCGTCGAAGGTGAGATTGCTTTTCTCTCAGGCGTCCATTCCTGGGAATGAAGCCTATCTGACAGCGATGAAGAAGGCCTATGAGGGGCTCTATTTCCTCGGGCATCCCATCCGATTCATCACCGATCGGCAGGTCTCGGGGAACGCCCTGCCGGACGATGTCATCCTGGTTGCCCCCAACACAACGCGGGTCGAAGACGTTGTGTACGACCACATCCTGAAATGGGTTCGGGCGGGTGGCTGGTTGGTCGCCTCCGGGGATACATTCAGCACGGATGAATACGGACGTCCTCGGGATCGTTCGCCATTGATCGGACCCAATGACTCAGGCCCGTGTGATGTCGGTCAGGGCAAAGTTTGGTCCCTCCCAGCGTACACCGCCAGCACCGATTACCGAGACGTGCTGAACGATCTGCTGGAGGCCGCCGGAGCCGCTCGTCCGCTTCGGATCACCGACGAACTGGGCCGATCGATCGGTGGCATCCATCATCTTTCGTATACGGACAACGACCGGATTATCGCGCACGTGGTTAGCGTCGCCGATGATGAACGCACGATACGTCTCAACACATCAGGCAAGATCACCGGTGTCACCAACCTTATCGATGGCACCCCACAGGGGAGACTCATGGAGATAGAACCACTCACTCCCCTGTTGTTGGAGATCGGTACGCTTCACTAATCGGATTCTCCGCAACAGACGGATTCAAACGTTGCAGGAGGAGACTCTACATATGCCGAACCCGGGCGAACTTCAATGTTCTTCGACAGGCTTCTAGGTCGCGTCGAAGATCGGAACGATATTCCGCACGCTCTCCCGAGCCTCATCCATCTCTTCTTCGGTCATCGCCGTGATCTTGGGTGCTAGATCCAACGCCAGCCGGAAGAGCGACTCCTCACCCGGTGGCAAGGCGGCTGTGAGTCCGGCCTGCGATAGCGTGAAGCGCAATGCCATGAGCGCTTCTTCGGGAGTCGTCAGCGGCTCGTACCAGCATTTTCCGTAGTCGTCTCTGTCGTTCTTCCCCGACGCGTGTTCCCAAGGTGTCCGGGCCATCGATTTGAGGGCGAGAATCCCCATCCCTTTGTTACGCGCCATCTTGAGAGGTTCCCGGTCGAATTGGCCGTTGAAGTGGCAGACGACGTTGGTGGGGTAGAGAATCGTATCGAAGTCGAACCGCTGCATGGCTGCCAGGGCGGCCTTCGGGGAATGAGCCGAGAAGCCGAGGTAGCGCACCTTCCCGGCTTCGCGAGCTTTGACGAATGTCTCCATTGCGCCGCCCGGCCCGAGCGCGGCTTCCACGTCTTTTTCGAGATCGGTGATTCCGTGGAGCTGATACAGATCGATGCGATCGGTCTCGAGCAGTTTGAGGCTTTCTTCCAGTTCTTTTTCCGCACCTTCACGGCTGCGTTCGCCTGTCTTGCAGGCCAAGAAGGCTTTGTCTCGATGCGGTTTTAGCGCGGGCCCGAGAATCCTTTGCGCGTTACCGTAACCCGGTGCGACGTCGAAGTAGTTGATGCCCCGGTCGACCGCTTCCGCGACTACGTTTGCCGCATGGGACGGTTCCGCGTTCATCACCATGATGCCGCCAAAACCGAGGATCGAGAGTCTCTCGCCAGTCTTTCCTAGTTTTCTTTTTTCGATGATATCAGCCCCTATCCGTTATGCGCACCGGCCCGGCGGATCGGTCCATTCGTCATCATGGAGGGTATCAGGAATCCACACCGAGCGAAGTCAGGCGCGACGGCCATCGATTGGGAGAGTTGGGCGAATAGAAAAGGCCGGGTCGCTTGACCCGGCCTTTTGCTGTGGGGGTGTGACAAGAGCCGCGAGGCGCTCGGGCTCCGGTGCAATCAACCCCGGTGGGAGAGAGGTTTCGCACGGCGGCTGGATTAGCGACCCTGCCGTCCGCGTCGCTGTGGGCGCTCTGGACGTTCCGCGCCTTCAGGGCGTTCTGGACGCTCGGCTCGGAGTTCTTCCAGTTTTTCTATCTGCTCGGGAGTTAGGACTTGCTCGAGTGCCTCGTGCCGATCCACATCTCCCGCCTCGCGAAGTTCCTGGAGTTGGGCTCGCTGTTCCTCGCTCAATTCGAGCGCCTCCATGATTCTTCCGGCTCCCCGCGGTGTGCCCCGGTATCCACCGCGACCGCCGATACCGCGACCGCCTTCAGGTCCATCTCCACGGCCCCTGTGTCCGGCCTGCATGCGTCCTCTGGGACCCCCTCGGCCTGAGCGCTCGCCGCCCAGTACTCCGCGCAGCCGTGGCGTCGACTTCAGCTGCTCTTCTTGCTCGTCGGTGAGAATCACGCCGAAGTTTTTCCGGGTGGTCTGCTTCAGGTCGCGTATCTGCTCGTGCAGTGCGCGTATCTGGTCTTGGATTTCCCGTTCTTGGGTGATGCTGTTCGTCAAAAGTTCTGTGAACGAAGTCACTTGCTCGGGTGCGAGGTTGAGCGCGGACTGTAGCGCTTCCACCTTCTTCCCGACGACCTCGTCCACGCTGGGCGGTTCGGGGCGCTCGGGTGGATCTTGGGCGAGGGCGATGCCCGCGGCAAGCACGGGACAAAGGATAGCGGTAAGGATGAGTGTTTTCTTGAATGACATGATGACCTCCTATTCGATCTCTGTTTTGGTTTCGTTCGGTTGTGATTCTTGTCTTGCTCATCTAGTCAAACGACGTACACCGGGGAATATTCTCAATTACGCAAAAAAAGATCTGTGCGGGATTGCAGAAGGGTCCACTTTCGAGCGTAGTGTGGTATGGTTTCGGCTTGGCTTTGTGGGAGATAGCAGCCGGACTGAATACTGCGGGGTGCGAGATGAAAGCGTTGTTTTATAAGATTGGCTTTGCGTTGCGGGGAGCCCACGCGGGCCGAGTGATCGGGACACTCTTCGCTCTGACATTGATGGCGATGGGTTGCGGTCCGACGGACTCGGCTCTTTCGAGCGCGGCGTCAACTGCGTCGACCGACTCGGTCCCCGATCGGGTCGAGCCTCTTGCCGTGAGTCCACTAGATTTTTTCGAGAGTCACTGTTCCCGGTGCCATGGTACGTACGGTTCGGAGTACGGCAAGGATTTCGGCGAAGGAAAGAGTTTTTCCGATCTGCGGAAGACCGTGGCTGAGATGTGCAAAGGACCGGGTGAGGTTCCACTGAAGGGAAAGTCTCTGGATGCCCTGGCGGCGTATCATCGGAGTCTGGTTGACCGCCAACCGTTCGTCGCGCTGACGGCGGTGGGTGCCGCGGCGATCTCCGGTGACGTAACCTATGGATCGGACATCGTCGCGCATCTGGGCGGTGAGACCCTCAAAGGCCGAATCACTGGAACCAACTGGCTCATTCGGTTCCCCGAGGGTACCGTCGCGAAAGATGCGCTACGTGAGACGCGCATCGTCGCGAACCTCCGTGGGCGCAAGACGGAACTCGACCTTTCCCGCCACACGTTCTCCCACGCCAACCCCTGACCCTCCGTTGCCCGCCCTTGTTCTTCTGGCCGTGTGGCTCCGTCCTGCGTTCCTGGAGAAACGATCCTATGCAAAGATGTTGATGGGACCGAAGGAAGACGGATGACGGTTCGATACGACTGTATCGCCTACGCTGTCGCCGCCTTAGGCCTCGTCGGACGGTCTCCGGCTTGCGAGTTGAATCGCTCGATCTACGGCGTCGCCGGTTTGCTCGAGGATGGACCTTAGTTCTTCAGAGCTCTTCTGTTTGGCTGCTGCGAGATAGCTCGTGGCTTCTCCCAGAAGAGAAGAAATTTCCTGCACGGTTTCGTCCGAAACGTGATGCGTGCGCTCTCTCTCTTTGGATCGGTGGAGTTGTCGTTCGAGCTCTTCCCGAGTTTCTTCCGATTGTATTCGCTCGGTGATGTCACGAGCGATACCCAACATGCCGATCGATTTTCCTCGTTTGTCCCGGAGTAGTTTACCGGTCATCCATGTCGGAAGGATCGAGCCGTCTTTTCTGACGTGGTGCACCTCGCCCTGATGGTCGCCTTTCTTACGTATCAACTTGAGGAACGGTTCGACTTATTTTCGCATGTGTTCCGAGGCGTGAAAAAAAGAGACGTGCTTTCCCCGTATTTCTTCCACCGCATGACCGTGCATCTCGGCCCAGGCGGGGTTGACGAATTGGACCGTCCCATCCATGGCGCAGATAGCGATGCCGTCCAGAGATTGCTCGACCGCACGTCCCAGTTTGAGCAATGTCTCTTCCGTCTGTTCGCTTTCCCACTGATGGGTCCGCAACGCCTCCAACTCGGCGATAAGCTGGTCTCTTGTTTTCTCAGAGTCGTTCAAGATCCCATACCATCCCAAAGATTCCTTCGATCTCGACGCCCCACCCACGTGTGCGCCGCCAGGAGACCATCAAACTGTATGACGCGCGTTGTGTCAATGGTGATTGCTGCACTAATCCAGACCCGATTCGATCTGGGCTTAGGAATGGCCGCTCGCGAAAGCCGAAGCGTGAGGGGTGGGTTGACAGCCCGTGGCAATTCCTCGATTGTCGGGCTCAAGCACTGGGAGATCACGATTTAGAGTTGGGGTATCCTTTGTGTATTCCTGTCGTATTTATACGCTTATTCTGTGGCAAATAACAAAGAGAATAGGGTGAATCGGCTTATCTTTCCGAGGTGGGTCAACACGATCCGACCGGTCGTCGCCGTTGCCGGTCTGCTCGTGCCTCTGTATGTCCTGGCTTTGTTGGGCTTTGGGGGCTCACCGGGCACGACCGATGTTGGCTACATGCCGGAGCAGCCGGTTGCGTACAGCCATGCTCTGCATGCGGGCGAACTGGGTATCGATTGCCGCTACTGCCACACGACCGTTGAAGAAAACGTCCACGCCGCGATTCCCTCCGCCAAAATCTGTATGAACTGCCACACCCGTATACGAACCGAAAGTCCTAAGTTGCGGCCGGTGCGTGAGAGTCTGGAGACGGGGATGCCCCTGGAATGGGTGCGCGTCCACGATCTTCCCGATTACGTCTATTTCAACCACAGCGCACACGTTCGACGAGGTGTCAGCTGCGTCTCTTGCCACGGGCGAGT
>CAYTDF010000125.1:0-10313 GCA_964436365.1 uncultured bacterium
TCGTCGCCCGGCGGATCTTTCTTGGGGCGCGCGGATTGTATGAAGACGTCGACGAGTTTACGGTCGGCGGCGAGGCGGCGGTGGTCGGCAGCATCGAACTCCGCTACCCGCTCTGGGATTTCCTCTACGGTGCCGTTTTCTTGGACACCGGCGCGTCTTATCCCGAGATCGGGGATTTCGATCCCACCGATATGAGGGCTTCGATCGGAGCCGGGCTCCGCGCCAACCTGCCCATCGGTGGCGTGGGGCGCCTCGATTTTGCCTATCCATTCCTCGATGAGGAGCACGACAGTCTCGAGCAAGTGCAGTTCACATTTAGCCAATCCTTCGGGCGCTGACGGACGGCGTTCGTGTTGTATGAGTGGGATGATGAAGGAGTTTACGATGATGAAGCAAGAACACTTTGGGACTCGCAACCGCGTGGTTGTGGCGGCAATTGTAGGATTCGTTGCGTTAGGGCTTGTCGGCACGTTGACCGCTCAACCCACCCGCGAAATGGCGATCGGTGTGGTCAATGTCGATGAAATCGTGCAGACCGCCAATGAGTTCAAAGCGATGATCTCTCAGCTGGAAGCGAAGAAAGACAGTTACGAGAAAGATATCGAGTCCGAAGGAGAGAAAATCAAAGCCAAGCGTCAGGAACTGGTGGCGCAACGGGATATGATCTCGGAAGAGGATCTCCAGAAAGAGAACGCGCTGCTGAATGAGATGCAGAGAGAGGTTATCGACGAAGCCAGGGCGAAGTCGAAAGAACTCGCCGCCGAGCAAGAGCGGCTCTTACGGCCGCTGCTGGTCAAAGCCAACACGGCCATCAAAGACGTCGCCGAAGAGAACGGCCTCCATATCGTTCTCAAACGCGCCGAGATCGCCTATTGCGCGATCTCGTACGACATCACCGCCCAGGTGATCGAGAAACTTAATAAGGTGGCAAACTAGACCGATGGCTCAATCTCGCACGGTCAAAGAGATCGCGGATCACCTTAAAGCCGAGATCGTCGGTGACGGGACGGTGGTTCTTACGGGAGTGGCCCCGATTGAAGAGGCTCGCGAGGGCGAACTGACATTCGTGGCCAACCCGAGGTATGTGGGGCTGATCGAAACCTGTAACGCCTCGGCTCTGATCTCCAGCCCCGAACTGAAGTGTGACTTCGAACCGCGCATCCTCTCGTCGAATCCTTACCTGGCTTTCACGAAAGTGATGGCGCTGTTTACGGATGCGCGCGCGCGGCCTCGGCGAGGAATCGCCTCAACCGCTCTCGTGCACGAGCGGGCCTATGTCGCCCCTAGTGCGGCGGTTCAAGACCACGTTTGTATCCACGCGGAGGTTCAAATCGGCGAGGATTGTGTCTTGGAACCCGGTGTGGTGATCGGGAAGGGCGCGATTCTTGGCGATAACTGCTATCTGGAGGCGAACGCGATCGTGGCCGAAGGATGTCGGCTCGGCCGGAACGCTATCATTCACGCGGGGACGAACATCGGCGGTTCGGGTTCCGAACCGGGTGTGGTCAAGGCCGCGCACGTCGAGTTGGGCGACGATGTCGAACTGGGAGCCAACGTGGTTATTCAGGGTGGCGATATCGATTGTCCGACGCGCCTCGGATCGAACTGCAAAGTCGACAACCTGGTCAACATCGGGGCGAGCTGCCAAGTCGGCCCCGGCTGTATCCTGGTTTCCCAAGTGACTGTGGGAAGCGATGTGACTCTGGGCGCGGGCGTGACTCTCGCCGGACAGGTCACTGTGACAGACGCATGTAAAATCGGGGCCGGAGCCATGATCGGCGCTAAGAGTCTGGTCGACTCCGATATTCCCGAAGGTGGCCGGTATTGGGGAATCCCCGCTCGGCCGCATCTTGAGGAACGCCGGGCCCAAGCCATGGTCCACCGCATTCCTAAGTTAGAGCGTTTGTTGGATCGTTATGAGGAGGAGAAACCTTGAGTGAAATGCAGCGGTCGATCGAACGGCCGATCTCATTGCAGGGTGTGGGGCTCCACACCGGAACCGAGACGAAACTGACGTTCTGCCCACGCGAGGCCGATCAGGGGTTGTGCTTTGTGCGCACAGACCTCCCCGGCCGGCCGATCCTAGAAGTGCACGCCGACAACGCCTGCTTGGAAGACTCACTGTACCTCACCGCACTGGGTGAGGGCGAACGGCAGATTCTTACCGTCGAGCATGTGCTGGCCGCCGCCCAGGGCCTCGGAATCGACAACCTGGCTATCGAGATCGATTCCCGCGAACCTCCGATTTTGGATGGCAGCGCCGAACCTTTCGTGAATGCCCTTCGGAAAGCGGGCGTGCGCGAACTCGACCGGCCCCGCCGCTATCTCGAAGTGACTGAACCGATCTGGCTCGTCGAAAACGGCGTCGAACTAGCCGTCATTCCCTCGCCTCACCTCGAGGTGACCTACAAGATCGACTACGATCATCCCACCGTGGGAATCCGGTCCGCAAGCTTCCGAATCACCGACGATATCTTCGAGAAGAAGATCGCCCCCGCGCGAACGTTTGCGTTCCTGGAAGATATCGAAAAACTCCGCGCCGAAGGGAAAATCCGGGGTGGCAGTTTGGATTGCGCCGTCGTGATCGGCGACGATGGGATACTGAACGACGAACTGCGTTTTCGCGACGAAATCATCCGGCACAAGATCCTCGATGTCGTCGGTGACCTGGCTCTGCTCGGACAACCGCTCCGAGGGCATGTCATCGCTGTGCGTAGCGGGCACGCATTCAACGTGCGTTTGGTTCGCAAAATTCTCGAGCGTGTCCGCCAGAAGAGGAACCTGCTCGACCCCCCGATGGACGTAACCCAAATCCAGGAAATCCTGCCCCACCGATATCCGTTCCTCCTCATCGACCGAGTTACCGAAATCGACGATGAGGCTCTACGGATCGTGGCCTACAAGAACGTCACCGCCACCGAGGCGTACTTCCAGGGGCATTTTCCCGGCGAGCCGGTAATGCCCGGCGTGCTGCTGATTGAAGCCATGGCTCAAGCGGGAGGAGTCCTCTTGCTGCGCAGAGACGAAAACCGAGGGAAACTGGCCTACCTCTCCAGTATCCGAAACGCAAAAATCCGCCGCCCCGTTGTCCCGGGTGACCAACTTCGTATCGAGACCCAGATCGTCCGTTTACGAAAACGGACGGGTGTAGCCAACGCCAGTATCCGAACAACCGAAGGTGACCGGGTTGCGGACGCCGAACTCTGGTTCACACTCGACGAAGGACTGGCTCGCCGTGTGGCCGCTGGGGCCAATACGAACGAATCGATAGGATCAACATGACCGCTGAACGTTCACAATCCAACGCTTCCGATTCTGCGGGACAGGCGAGACCGTCCTCATCCGTTACATCGACCTCGCACACCTCCGCGCAGAGTCCGAAAGATATCCACGAAGGCATCGCTACCACAGCGATTATTCACCCTCGCGCTCAAATCGACACAAATGTCACTGTCGGGCCTTACAGCGTTGTCGGCGAGCACGTCCGAATCGGCCCCGGGGCCGAGATCGGTTCGCATGTCGTTCTCGACGGTTGGACGACGATCGGAGCCCGGTGCAAGATCTTCACTGGCGCGGTGATCGGTTCCGATCCCCAGGACCTCAAATACGAGGGCGGCGAATCGTATGTCTCCATCGGCGATGATACCATTATCCGCGAGTACTGTACGATCAACCGAGCCACCTATCCGGGCGAAGAGACTCGGATCGGCACCCGTTGCCTTCTGATGTCCTACGCGCACGTGGCGCATAACTGCTCGATCCAAGACCGTGTCATCGTGGCCAGCTTCGCCGCTCTGGCCGGACACATCTGTGTCGAAGAAGATGCGATCATCGGCGGCCTGGTGGCGATTCACCAGTTTGTCCGCGTGGGTCGAAACGCCATCGTGGGCGGAGCCAGCGGCGTGACCAAGGATGTGCTTCCTTACTGCCTAGTTACGGGGCATCCGGCATGCGTCTACGGTCTGAACCGTGTGGGGCTCAAGCGTCATGGTTTCGACGCCCGGACGATACGAGGTCTTAAAGAAGCGTACCGGACGATCTTCCGCTCCGGTCTTACCGAGAAAGAAGCTCTGGCTTGGCTCAAGGAACATCGGGGCGAGTGTCCCGAACCGTTCGCGCAGTTGATCCGGTTCGTTGAGACGACTGAACGCGGCCTCTGCCGCGAGAGGCATATCTAGAAGAGTATCGATCGATAGTGATGTTCGATGGGGACAGGGCCGGATGGCTCACCTCGCGGGCTCTTTCGACCCGACCCGGTTTTTGGGAGACGGCATGAAAATCATGAAACCTTCAGAACAAGCGCCCCGCACTGTCGCTCTTGCGCTTGCCCAATGCGAAGGGCGAGCCGTCTCTCCCAGCCAAACGCTCTTTTGGGCTGTGATCGGCGTCGCGTTGCTTACGGCTCTCTATGGCCGGATGGCTCACGCCCAGGTGCCCGCCCTCATCGATTTGGAAGTCGACGAGGTCATGGGAACGTTGTACGCAGGCGACGCGGGTGAACGAACCGGGGTCACAATGACCGCTACGGATATGGATGGCAGCGGCCGCGACGAACTCATCCTCGGGATTCCATTTACCCGGCGCGGCGATGGGCGTGTCGACATCTACTTCGATCCTTTCACCTCCGGTGCGACCGATTTTGTCGTCGCGTCGAATCTGAACGATGCGACCGCCCCGATGAGGGTGCAGATTGACGGGGAGAGCGAAGACGACTGGTTTGGATTTGCGGTGGCCACCGGAGATGTGAATGGCGACGGTCTGCAGGATCTGGCTGTCTCCGCGGTGAACGACGATTTGCCGAAACGCGATTTCGCCGGAAGTGTCTACCTCTATTTGGGGGGAAACCCGGCTTTGGCGGGGGGGGGACCGTGGGGGGTGGATGACGCCGATTTCGTCTTCCGGGGTGCGGGGCCGCTCGACGGCCTCGGTACTGAGATGGCTATGGGTGACTTCGACGGTGACGGCTTGGACGATCTGGTGATGGCCGCTCCGTTTGGAGATTCCGAGTTCAAGAAGCAACTCATCCGCCGCATTTACATCATGCACGGCGACACCCTGGCGACCTATTTCCCATTGCCCGCTACCCCGGTTGAGGTCGACTTGTTGACCGATTCCGACGTCATCTTGACAGACGTGCAGTACAAAGAACTTGTCGATATCAACAGTGAAGGCTTATTGGTCGTGGATTATATCGACGGCGATGGGATCGACGATCTGGTCATTGGTGCGCCATTCGGCAGGGACCGAAGCGGATATGTCTATATCCTGCGAGGCGAAGATCGCGCTCCGGGAAGTTACGACATTCGCGAAGAAGCCGCCGTCATCCTGCGGGGTGAAAAGGGCGGCGAGTTCGGCTCGTCTTTGGCCGCGGGCGATTTCGATGGTAACGGTCTGATCGATTTGGCGGTTTGCGCCCGGTATCACAAGGGTGAGAACCGTTCCTCGGGCACGGCTACGCTCCTCTTTTCCGGCGCTATTGTCAGCCCGACCGACACGCCGTTCGTGTTCGATCTCGGCGATAGAACCTACAGTCCCTTCTTCGAGGAGTTTTTGATCTCGGGCGACCGCTCCAACGACCAGTTTGGTTCTAGCGCCGTCGCGGGCGATTTTAATCTCGATGGGATCGACGACTTGGCCGTGGGCTCGCCTTATGGAACGCGCGAATACAACACCAGTCGTGTGGGACGCGCTTACATCTTTGCGGGCCGCAGCCGGGCTGAGTGGGGTGCGTTTTTCGACACGCATGAACGGGATGAGTATTTGCTCGTCACCGGTGGGCGGAAGAAGGACGATTTGGGCATCGCGATGACCACGGGTCGTTTCGACGATCCCATTCGGCCGACACTGGTTGTCGGCGCGATCCAAGCGGACGGACCCAGGAACAAGTTATCCAAATCGGGCGACATTTACCTCTTCGGCGAGGCCGCGTACTTGCCTCTCGACGACCATGCGAATTTGGCGTCGGCGTCCACCAAGGGTGTTGGTTCGAGCGTGCATTATCTCTGGCTCTGGTCGCAGCATTGGGGCGAGGTCTCCGGTAAGGCCCCGAATCGGTTTGACCTAGACGGCGATGGCCGCGTCGGCGCGGCCGACCTTCGAATCCTTCACCAGCGGAATCGTCCGTAGCCTGGAATCGCGGCAATCATGACGCCTCACTCCCTCCATATTGCACTGGAGGCCTCGACACTTTGCCGTTCTCGAGCCGGCATCGGTTTCTACACATCTCATCTTCTCAACGCGATGGCGAAGTTGGACGATGCGCCGCGCCTGACGGTCTTGGCCAACCGGCCTATCCCCGATGGAATTCTGCCCCAGGGGGTGCGGCCCACGGTGCGCGGGCCGCGAAGTACACATCTTTGGGTGCATACCCAGTTGGCGCGTATGGTCGAGGCGTGCGGGGCCGAGCTATTGCATTCGCCTTCCATCGGTATCCCCATCTTTCGGCGCGGCCCTTCTGTTTTGACCGTTCACGATCTGGCGTTCAGGCTTTTTCCCGCGCACCGTGAATGGAAGTCCTACTTGATGTGGAATCTTCTCGCTCCTCTCATGGCTCGCCGGGCGCGTTGTATCATTGCCCCCTCGCGTCACACCAAGAACGACATCGTTGAACACTTGGGGATCGAGCCCAGGCGAATCTCGGTCGTGCCCGAAGCCGCCGCGCCGGAGTTCAGGCCTGTCGATGACGAAGATCGGTTGGAGGCTTTCCGCCGGGCGCACGGTCTTGAAAAGGGGTATTTTCTGGCGGTTGGGACACTCGAACCGCGCAAGAATTATCCTTTCTTATTCCGCTGTTTCGACCGATGGATCAAAGAGAGCAAGCGTGACGCTACACTGGTTGTGATTGGCAAAGTCGGGTGGCGCTACAGTCTAATCTTCAAGACGCGGGAGACGCTTCGTTTGGGGGATCGGCTTCGGCTTTCGGGATATGTTGAGGGGCAGGAGACCATGCGGCTTTTTTACGCGGCCAGCCGGGGAGTGCTCTACCCGTCGCTCTACGAAGGATTTGGGCTCCCGCCTCTGGAAGCGATGGCTTGTGGGGCTCCGGTGGCGGTCTCGAACCGGGCGTCGCTGCCCGAGGTGGTTGGCGCGGCCGGACGTCTGTTGGATCCGACCGACGAAGAGGGTTGGATCCGCGTTCTCGACGAACTCTGGAACGGAGTCGAGCGTGATGATTACGTACAGCAAGGTCTGGAACGCGCGGCTGGATTCTCGTGGGAACGTGCCGCGCGCGAAACCGTAGCGGTGTATCGAAAGGCGCTGGAACTCGAATGAGCGGTCACGTTGTTCTCGTCGAGCCCTCCGGACGAGGCGGAGTCGGGCACTACACGTGTCAGTTGGCCGACGCGCTGTCGGTGGCGGGCTCGAACGTTCATTTGCACACGACGGCCGACTGGAATCTGTTGCCTAATCCTGGGTATCGGATTTGCCGTATCTATCGTCGTTGGGGGGCGAACCCCTTCACGCTGGTCTCGTCGGTTCTGCGCGAGCGCGCGCAAGGGCCCGCCGTGGTTCACTGGCAGAGCGCAACCCATCCCCGCCGGTTGCGGTTGTTGCAGGTTCTTTGGTATCCGAAGGGCACGACCCGGTGGGTGCACACCGTGCACAATGTCTTGCCCCACGACACAGGCTTGGCCGAGCACGAACGGTTCCGTGTGCTCTACGGGGCTGCCGACGGTCTGGTTTTTCACGCGGAAGCCTCGCGCGCACGTTTCGTTGAGATTTTCCCTGACCTTGCTGACCGGCCGCACACGATTATCCCGGTCGGGCATTTCGGATTCTTGGCCCCCTGGTCGGAGCGTGTCAGCCCATTGGATCGGCGAGAACCGGTGGTTCTCTTTTTCGGTACGATTCGGCCTTACAAGGGTCTGCACGATCTTCTGGAAGCCATGGCTCTGCTTCGCAAGGAGATGCCCCAGGCGCGGTTGGTGATCGCTGGACGGCCTCACGAATCGTGGGAGCCATACGCCGAGGCCATTCAACGTCTCGGTTTGAACGATGCGGTCTCTGTACGGTTGGGATATATTCCCGAGGCGGAGGTGCCCACGGTCTTGGCGCAAGCCCGCGTGGTTTGTCTCCCCTATCGGGATATCGATCAAAGCGGTGTCCTGCATTTGGCGATGGCTGCCGGAATCCCTGTGGTGACCACGCGTGTGGGCGGACTCTGCGAAGTCGTTGCCGACGGTGAGACCGGACTCCTTGTGGAGCCCCAGACTCCCCCAGACCTCGCCTGCGCTTTAGGTAAACTGTTGCGTGACGATGAGCGGCTCGTGGCTATGGGTCGCCGGGCGCGCGAGATGTCCGAGCGCGAGCATGCTTGGGACCAGATCGCGTACAAGACGCTGGATTTCTACGCTCGTTTGGGGGCGGATATCAAAAGGCAATGAACGCTTGGCTGTTTTGGATATGTATCGCCGTCTTGGTCTACGTCTACATCGGCTATCCGGTGCTTCTTCTTCTTTTCAGTTGGCTTCGAAAGCCGATCGAGCCGGGCTCCGCAATGCCTGCCGACGGTGAGCCGTTCCCATCGATCGCGATCCTCTTCTCCGCGCGAAACGAGGCGCAGAGTCTTCCCGCCAAACTCGCTTGCCTTGAGAAACTCGACTATCCCCCCGACAGACTGCAAATCCTGGCTGTCTCCGACGGTTCGACGGACGAAACCGCCGCGCTGTTGGAGGCGCACCCACGGGTCGAGGCGACCGCTTTTGCCGACAGCGTTGGCAAGAACTTGGCGTTGAACCATCTCGTTCCGATGGTCGATGCAGAGATTCTCGTCTTTACGGACGCGAACACGATTATCGCTCCGGGGGCGTTGAAGGCCTGTGCCAAGTGGTTCCGCAATCCCGACGTTGGGTTTGTGGCCGGGCATGTACCGTATGAAGCCATGGATGAGGACGATCGGGTTCGCCGCGGAAGCAATGTCTACTGGCAATATGAGGCGCGCTTGCGGGGTGCGGAGAGTCGACTGGGGAGCGTTCTCGTCGGTGCGGGCGGACTTTTGGCCATCGCCCGGTCGCTCTGGCGGCCCATGTTGCCGGACGTGGCCAACGACTTCCATTTACCGGTCTTGGTGGCGGCGGCGGACCGGGCGTTGGTCTTCGAGCCCGAGTTTGTCGGCACGGAGAAAGCGGCCTCGCGGCTCGCCGACGAATTTTGGCGGTCGCGCCGGATCGTCTCACGGGGCGTACGGGGGACGCTACGGCTTTTTCATTTCTTCGTCCGCAAACCGTTTCGGCTATGGCAGCTGATTTCGCACAAGATTCTGCGTTGGTGTACGCTGTTTTTCCTGGCGGGCGCTCTTTACACGTCGATGAAGCTGACCGGGCAGCTCCTCTATCTGGTCGGCTTTTGGCTGCAAGTGGCCGCGTATGCCGCCGCGGTTGCGGGAGGCGCTGGACACATCCTGGGCAGGCGCGGGAAGGCCTGGTGGATCCCACACGTTCTCTTCCAAGCGTTGGCGCTTCAGTCGGCCGCCTTCTTGGGAGTGCTGACCGGGATACTGCTTGGCGCGCCGAGTATCTGGGAGAAGCCGACGTCGGCCCGTTGATCTGCGGTGTGATGGGAGCCGAAGTCGGTCGGGAATCGGTCTCTCACACGAGACGGAGAAGGACTGCTAGATGCGTTCTAACGTGAAACTCCTTTCGGCCCGATTCATCACTCTCCTGCACCGCTTGGTCCTGGTGACGACTCTCACACTCATTCCGCTGGTTATTCATATCAACCAGTATCAGCCGACCAGCCCTCCCGCCAAACTCCCGTTCTTCATCGGATGTGTCGCGATCGCCGCGTTGATCTGGGTTTTGACTTTGGCGGCCGAGTCGGCAGGTTGGCTGTCCGGGACGCGTATAAAGCTTCGCTGGGACGGCCTCTCGGTTGCGCTATTGCTTCTGGTGGTCTATTTGCTGATTCGGTGTTGGATCGACGAGTACCGGAGTTTCGCGTGGGTTGAAGTAGCGCCAACGCTCGCGGGCGTGCTTTGGGCGTACATGCTGATGGCATGGCTGCGCGATGAGCGCGCCGTTGTATGGCTTTTGCGTGCCACGGTGTTCGCGGTGATTCCGGTCGTGATCTACGCTATCAGCCACATCCTGGAGTACGATCTCCTGTACGAATGGTGGTACATGCGGCCTGGGGAAACCTGGAAACATCCGTTCCTGGAGGGGTACCAAGTCTACTCGACGTTTGGAAACCCGAATTACTTGGTGGGCTATCTCGGCCCGTGGGTGCTTCTCACCCCGGTCATCTACTCGAGTTGTGTCTCTCCCTGGGGGCGAGCCGGGATGGTGGCTTTGGTTTGTGCGGTGCTTCTCGTGATC
>CAYTDF010000126.1:0-2269 GCA_964436365.1 uncultured bacterium
TTGTCCTGCCGCCGTTGGTGATCGGGCTGAGTCTACTGATCCTGTTCCAGTCCACATTCCTGGGTCGTTTTATCGAATCCCAGGTTCCGGTGACGTTTACGGTGCGGAGCGTGATTCTGGCGCAGTTTATGGTGGCTTGCGCGTTCGCGGTGCGGACGATGCGGGCCACGTTCGACCAGATTAACCCGCGCCAGGAGCAGGTGGCGTTGACCTTGGGCTGTAGCCGCAATCAGGCGTTCTGGATGGTGGTGCTTCCCGAAGCCCGGCGGGGGATGCTGACCGCGGGGACGCTGGCCTGGGCGCGTTCGTTAGGCGAGTTCGGCCCGCTGTTGATCTTTTCGGGTGCGACGAGGATGCGTACGGAAGTGCTGCCGACGACGGTCTTCTTGGAACTGAGCACGGGGAACATCGAAGCCGCGGTGGCGGTATCGCTGTTGATGGTTTTGGCCGCCGTGATCGTACTCTTTGTTGTGCGGCTCTACGGATTGCAGAAGCCGATTGGTAAGCTGTGACGCCATGATCGAACTACAAGATTTGAGTGTGCGCGCGGGCCGGTTCTCCCTGGAGGGGCTCGAGATGACGCTTCCCACCGGTGAGTACGGTGTGCTGATGGGGAAGACCGGCTGCGGGAAGACGACCATTCTGGAAGCGATCTGCGGTCTGAAGACGGTGACGCGGGGCCGTATTCGGTTGGCCGGACGCGATGTCACGGACCGGAAGCCCGCCGCGCGGGGGATCGGTTTGGTCCCGCAGGACGGCGCGCTGTTTTCGACGATGAGCGTTCGCGAGCATCTGGCGTTCTCTTTGACGATTCGCCATTGGAAGGCCGAGGCCATCGAAGAACGTGTGGGTGAACTGGCGGAGCTGCTGGGGATTGCGGGGCTGCTGGACCGTACGCCCGAGGGTCTCAGCGGCGGAGAAGCGCAACGTGTGGCTCTGGGGCGGGCTCTGGCTAACCGGCCGGAGATTCTCTGTCTGGACGAACCGTTGAGCGCGCTCGACGACGAGACCCGTCTGGATATGATCGAACTGCTCCGCTCGCTGCAAACCTATACCGGGGTTACGACGCTGCATATCACGCACAACTGGGATGAAGTCAAAGATCTGGCGGATCGAGTGTACCGCATCCAAGACGGTCAACTGCGCGAGCTCTCGGTCGCTGAAACCGAACGTACTTTCCGCCGGGGTCGTGAGGAAGCGTTGTGCCGAGAGATGGCGTGAAGTGGGTGGTTGACGATGAGCTAGAGGCATTCTAAGAAAGATTGTCCGATTGCCGGCGAGAGTTCCATTTTTTCTCCCGCGCCCTTCGATACAAAATTGAGCCTGGCAGCTCAATTTCACTCAGGAACGCGGGAATTAGTGTACCGGACGATATTTCTGAGAGTCTCTATAGAACGCGGCAGAAGGAACTGAAGAGATGACGGCGATGAGATATCGGACGGCGAGATGCCGCTGGTTTACGGTGCTGGGTGCGCTGAGTTTGCTAGGTCTATCGGTGATCCCAGACGCGCTGGCCTGCCGGTTTACGGTGCGCGACGTCGGGTTTGTGGACCTGGGGAAACCGCCGTACCGTCTGTACGGGTTTGTGAAAAGCGATACGCCCGAGGAAGCGGTGGGGACGTTTCGGCGCATCGCGCGGGCGGCGCTGATCGACAGCAACGTCGATGTGGAGATGGTCAATATCGATACGGATCGCGACCATCCGGGGTTCGAACATTACCTGAAGTGGAAGCCGACGGCGTTTCCGGCGGCGGTCCTGGTTTCGCCAGAAGAGCGTTCGCTGGCTTTGCCGTTTCCCGAATCGGAGGAGACGTTCAAAGAGCAATGTTGGACGCTGATGGAATCGATCGTGGACTCTCCGCTACGCGAAGAGATCCTGGCTACGATCTCGGATACGTACGGGGTACTGGTGCTTGTCGAAGGACCCGAGGAGTTGAGCAACCGTAAAGCCGTAGAGGTGGCGAAGAACGCCATCAAAGGTATCGATTCGCGTATGGACCTGATGCCGAAAGCGGTCGGGAAATCGCCGATTCTGCGTACGATCGAAGCCGAAGCTTTCGAGCGGGAAAAGGTGTTGCTGTGGAGCATGGGTGTGGATTTCGACGCGGAAGAACGAGGCGACGCGGGGCCGAGGTTGGCACACCGGTCGCGCAGCGCGCGGATGCCCGCGAGGATGTCGTCGAGCCGCGCGTCGCGGCGCGCGGACACGCGTCGGTTGGCGCTGGCCTTCGCCGCGGACTGCGGGCGCGGCGGGGGGCTGATGCCGTCG
>CAYTDF010000126.1:2279-10271 GCA_964436365.1 uncultured bacterium
GCCGAGGTTGGCGGTTCTTTACGGCCGTGCCCGGCGTATCGGCACGCTCTTGGAATCGCGTGCTATTACGGAGCGGGAAGTCTCCAACCTGCTTTCGTTGATCGGCCTCAACTGCGAGTGCGGTCTGGACCGAAAATGGATGATGGGCGTGATGATGCCGCACCGTTGGTCTGAAGATCACCGGCGGGAAGCGTTCGAGCGGCTTGGATTCGATCCCGAGAGCCCGTTGGTGAAGACCGAGATTAGCCAGATTCTCTCCCTCGGAGGGTCTAAGAGCCCCTCGGAGGTGATGAGCGGCGGTCTCGACGATATCCTGATGGGCTATAGCGAAGGCACTGTGGAGCTGGACGGCGCGTCGGTGGGGATGGTCGAGATGCCAAGCCAGGCCCGCGAAAGTGACGCCGCCGCCGACCCCGATCAGGAGGCCGGGAGTAGCATCGCATCCAGCCCGCCGCCACCGCAGGCGCCACCGGCACCGACTCCCCCGGAGGCCGCTGTACAACCCGATCAGGCGGGGGGTGCGGTAGCGGTTTTCGGCGGTCCCAAAACCTGGGCGGCTCTGTTGATGTTGGGTCTGTTCGGCTTTCTGGCCCTGCTGACCATCGGTGGCGGTATACTTGTGCTCGTGTTGGCGCGGAGACGGAACGGATGAGCACACTGCACCTGATTCTACGTGAACTCTGGCATCGGAAGGTGAACTTTCTGTTGAGCCTTCTGGCGGTGGTGACGGCTGTGGCGCTGTTCGTCGGTTTCTTTACCTCGGGAATCGCCGCACAAAAAGAGACGGCGCGGCTGATGCGCGACATCGGCTATAACCTGCGGATCATTCCCAGCGAAACGGACATGACCTTCTTTTACGCGCACGGTTTTTCAGACAAGACCATGCCGCAGGGGTATGTCGACCGGTTCGCGAAAAGCAAGAAAGTCTCGTTTACCCACCTGCTGGCGACGCTGACCCAGACGGTCGACTGGGGCGACAAACAAGCCATCCTGAAAGGGATCGGTACGGAACAATCTACACCCGGACGTGAGAAACCGTCGATGATCTTTCAGGTGGAACCGGGAACCGCGACGCTGGGCTATGAACTGGCGCGCGAACGCAAGATCCAGCGGGGTGAGGAAGTGGAACTGCTGAGTGGAACGCTCACGGTCGGCAGCGTTCTGCAAGAGAAAGGCGATGCCGAGGATATTACCCTGTACGCCAATCTGGCGGACGCGCAACGTTTGCTGGAGCGGCCCGGACAGATCAACGAAATCAAAGCGCTGGATTGCCTGTGTTTGACACGGGGTGTGGATCCGGCCGAAATCATTCGCAAGGAAGTCGAGGATATCCTTCCTGAGGCGAAGGTCGTGCGGCTGCGGGAGATCGGTGAGGCGCGCTCGAACCAACGGCTGATGATGAACGACTATTTCTCCATCGTGGTGGCGTTCGTCACGATTGTGTCCGCGATCTGGATCGGCGCGTTGGCGATGCTGAATACCCGCGAGCGCCGGGACGAAATCGGGGTTCTGCGCGCCCTGGGCTACGGCTCGGGGAAAATCGCCGGTCTGTTCCTCGGCAAAGCAATTCTGCTCGGATTGTTGGGTGCGGTGCTCGGATTTTGGCTGGGACAAGCACTGGCCGAGACCTTCGGGCCGCGCGTCTTCCTGCAGACCTCGGGCAGTATCAAGCCGATCTATTCCCTTTTGGGATGGTCGATCATTTTCGCACCCCTGTTTACCGCCCTGTCGAGTTTCATCCCAACCATGCTGGCGATCACCCAGGACCCCGCCGATGCCCTCCACGAGAATTAGTGCTTGCTTGGAATTGGGAGAGATTTTATCCGCGGCCCTCGATACAACTGACGCTCCGCGCCAGTCACTCGGGCACACGGGAGTTGGTGTACTGGGCATTACTGTCAGGGGTATTTCTACTAGATGATTCCATGAGAAGCGGATAACAGACCCATGATTGAACTGCAACAGGTCAGCAAAACCCATGCGGGGAAAAACGGAACCATCCACGCCCTGAACGGTGTGGATATCAAGATTGCGAGCGGTGAGTTTGTGGTCGTTCGCGGCCCGAGCGGGAGCGGCAAGACGACGTTCCTGCTCACGGTGGGCGGGATGTTGCGTCCGACGAGCGGGACGGTGGAGGTGGACGGTGTGGATGTCTACGGTCTGAGTGTGCGGGAGCGGGCGCGCTTTCGGGCGGAGAAGATCGGCTTCGTGTTTCAGATGTTCCATCTGGTGGCCTACCTGAGCGTGCTCGAAAACGTGCTGCTGGCCTCTGGGGTCTGTGCACACGAAGATCCCAAACGGGAAGCGCTGAACTGGCTGGAGCGTTTCGGTCTCACGGAGCGTATCGGCCATACCCCCGCAGCGCTCTCGGCGGGGGAACGGCAACGTACGGCGCTGGCGCGGGCGTTGCTGAACCGGCCACAGGTGATCTTGGCGGACGAACCCACCGGTAACCTCGATCCCGACAACGCCGCACAGGTGTTGACGATTCTGGAAGAGTATCACCAGAGCGGGGGCACGGTGGTTATGGTGACGCACGGTGAGGCGGCGGACCGTCACGCCAGCCGGGTTGTCGAACTTCGCGAAGGTGGGTTTTGTTAGAGTTGTGTTTCTGGATACCCGTGGCCCTCACTGTGTTCTCTTCTTGAATCACGATGGACATAAAGAAGCACAAAGGACACGAATGAAGCGGAAGAAGACTATGTTTTGCACCGGCTAGAATCCGGTGCCACCCGAGTTTGTGCTTGGCGCAGTCCGGGACCCATGCCCCCCGGGGACAGGGTGTAAGAGTCCGGGATAGTTTCTTTAGAAGGAGTTTTTTCCGATGGTGTTCAATCGACAGACAGGAGCGAGGGCGCTCGTTCTTCTAATGGCCTCGGCGGTGTGCGGTTTGGCCTCGGCCGATGGCTGGCAAACCTACCGTCACGATATGGCGCGGAGCGGAATCGCCGGTCAGAACCTTTCCACTCCGCTGCAACTGGACTGGACCTTCGTGTCGACTAGCCCCCCGCAACCCGCGTGGCCGGGCCCGGCGAGACGAGACGCCTGGCATAAGACCGAGAACATGCGGGCGCGGGTTATTTTCGACTGGGCGTTTCACGTTGTGGCCAGCGAAGAGGCGGTCTATTTCGGTTCCTCGGCCGACGACAAGGTCTATTGCTTGGATGCCGAGACGGGCGAAGAGCGCTGGCACTTCTTCACGGAGGCTCCCATTCGCCTTGCGCCGACACTCTACGACGGGAAGCTCTATGTCGGCTCGGACGACGGATATGTCTATTGCTTGAACGCGGAGAGTGGCGAACCGGTTTGGAAACACCGGGCCGGACCCAGCGATCTGCGTGTGGCGGGGAACGAGCGGATCATGTCGGTTTGGCCGGTGCGGACGGGGATCGTCGTGGACAGCGATATCGCCTATTTCTGCGCGGGGCTGTTTCCCAACGAAGGGGTCTTTCTCTGCGCGGTGAACGCTCAGACCGGCGAGCCGATCTGGAAACAGGGCGTGAGCGATCATCCCCCGCAAGGGTATCTTTTGGCCTCGCCCACACGGCTGTATGTGCCCACCGGGCGAGGAACACCGGCTGTCTTCGACCGGAAGACGGGGGAGTTTCTGCACTCGATGGGCGGGTCCGGTGGGACGTTCGCCTTGCTGACCGGAGATATGCTGATCTATGGACCCGGCAAGACCGGTCAACTCGACACGTTCGCAACGGAGAGCAGCGATCAACTGGCGAGTTTCAACGGCAACCAGATGATCGTCACCCCGGACCGCTCCTACCTGCACGGGGATAGCGAACTCTCCGCGCTCGACCGCCGCCGTCATTCCGAACTGCTCAAAGAACGGGGGGCGGTGAAGAAGAAGCACGACCAGATCGAGACATTCCTGAAAGAACTCGATAAGAAGATCAAAGCGGCAGGCGATGCCGGCGAGAAGAAGACGCTGGAAGCGGAGTCGGCCAAACGGAAGAAAGAGTTCGAAGAACTCAAAGTCGAGATCGGCCTCCTGAGCGACAAACTCCCCGCGTGTCTGTTGTGGAAGAAAGCGTGCCGGTATCCGTATTCTCTGGTGCTGGCGCAAGAGACATTCTTTGCAGGCGGGACCGGCGGTGTGGCCGCTTTCCGCGCCAAAGATGGAGAAGAGCTGTGGCAAAGCCCGGTCGATGGCCGCGCTCTGGAACTCGCACTGATCCCCGACCGATTGCTGGTGAGTACGGACAAGGGGAGGATTTACTGTTTCCGTGCGAATTAGAGGCGGGTTGGATAAACCGTGCCCCTCGATACACCCGACGCTGGCGCGCCGGGCACTCGGGGACACGGAGTTATGAGTGATCGAGGTGAAGGAGATTGGGCATAATGCAGGCTCTTTTTAATAAACGACAAACGGTTTGGATCGGCGTGGCGTTTGCGCTCGCCGTCTCTTGCACCGCGACGCAGGCGGTGACGCCGGAGGATACCGTCGCGCAATGGCGGTTTGACGCCGAACGGGTAAGCGGTCGTACGGTCTCCGAGCCCATCGGCGGTCACGACGCAACGATCGAAGGGCCGGTGGCTCTGATCGCCGACCGGACACCGCAAGCTCTTTATCTGCAAGGCGACGAGAATACGGTCACGGTGGACAGTGCGGCGCTACTCGAGAAACTGCCGCGCGCCGCGATCACGGTGGAGGCGTGGCTGAGTATCGATCGAACGGTCGAATGGGGCGGTATCGCGGGGATTCTGAAAGATAACAAGGGCTGGCAATTGGGCGCGAGGCAATCCAGCTTCGCCTTTGGGGTTTCGACCGCGCCAGGCCAAGACAAGCCCTCGCGAACGATCCATGTCCGCGCCCGGCCGAGTTTGCTGTGGGGACACTGGTACCACGTTGTAGGCACGTACGATGGCGCGATCGTGAAGTTGTATGTGAACGGCAAGCTGGAAAAGGCCTCCAATGTTCCACAAGGAGATATCGTCTACCCGGAGCAAGGCGAATTCGAGATCGGTAAGGCGGGCCGGTTCCGGTCCCGCGGACCTTTACACACGTTGTCGATCTATAAACGGGCTCTCGGCGAGAAGGAAATCCAGGCTCTCTATGAAAAAGAGAAAGCCGCGATGCCTACGCCGCTCGCAGTGAAAGTCGGTCCGTATCTAAGACGTATCAATAAGTCAACAGTCGAGGTGTTTTGGGAGACCGAGGAACCCTGCGCTTCCGCGGTCGCGTACGGCCAGTCGTTTCCGCTCGAACGGCGCGTGGAAAACGCGCGCGCCGTGACCCGGCACAAAGTGACGGTCTCGGATATCGAAGACAAGAAGATGTACTACTATAGGCTCGTTCAGCCCGGCGCGGGTGCGGAGCGTCTCTCTCGTGTGTACGAATACGATGCGACGTTCGACTATAGTCCGCTGCTGCCGCCGATCCTGAAGGTCCCCTACCCCGAGGACAAGGGCGGAGGGAACCTCGCGCGCGACTTCGCCACGAAGATTCTGTACGAGACTGGGATTCATCAGGGGTATTGCCTGGTTCTGGGTGGGGTGGACGGCCGGTTGACGTTCGAACTGGCCCGGCGGACGGAACTCGATCTGGTGCTGATTGACGACGACGAAGCGCGTGTGGCCGCCCTGCGGAAAGCGCTGGATACGACGGGTCTGTATGGCACGCGGATCAGTGTGCACCACGGGTCGCTTTCGACGCTGCCCTACTCGGACTACATCGCCAATCTCGTCGTTTCCGAACGGACTCTGATGGATGGTACGCCGCCCGCGTCGATCGACGAGATCTACCGTGTGCTGCGGCCCTGTGGCGGTACGGCCTATATCGGCCAACCGGAAGATGGAGTTCCCGACGAGAAACGTCTGAAACGGGACGATCTCGAAGCCCTGTTGGCGGCGGCGAGTTTTCCCGAGACGGAACTCCGGTTGCATGACGGCGCTTTGGCGACGATCGTTCGCGGTCCCTTGGAAGGCGCCGGTGAATGGTCGCATATGTATGGCAATCCCGAGAAGACCGCGAATAGCTACGACGAACACCCATCGGGTCAGATGGGCCTCTTGTGGTTCGGCCGTCCAGGCCCCCGCCCGATGGTGGACCGGGGAACGCGTCCCCCGGCTCCGCTCTCCACGAACGGACGGTTGATCGTTCAGGGCGACCGGAAACTGTTCGGGATGGACGCTTACAACGGGACGATCCTCTGGGTTTGGGAGATTCCGGATCTGCGCCGGGCCAACCTGCCGCGCGACACCGGAAATATGGCCGCCGGGCAGAACAACCTGTATGTGGCGATGAGAGATAGCTGCTGGACGCTCGACGCGCAGACGGGCGAACGTCTGGCGGCGTATCACGTGAAGCCGGGTGATGACGGGACGGCCCGCGACTGGGGCTATGTGGCGCTTGTCGGGGAAAAACTTCTGGGCAGCACGGTGCGGCGAGGGGGGATTTTCATCGGGGCCGACGGCGAATGGTACGACCGGCCGGATGAGGAATCGGACAAGGTGGTCAGCGACTCGATCTTCGCTGTGGATCGGACCACTGGGGAAGAGCGCTGGACCTACAAGAACGGCCTGGCGATCAATTCGACGATTGTGCACGGAGACGGCCATCTGCATTTCGTGGAGAGCCGGAACGCCGAAGCCGCCGGTTTGGGCGCGGGCCGGATCGGGCCGGAACTAATCGCGAGCCTGTATTTGGTGGCCCTGGATGTGCAGACGGGCGCGGTGGTCTGGGAAAAACCTATCGAGGTCAACGAGGCCCGTTACGTCCTTCACCTCTCCTACTCGGAGGGAACCCTGGTGGCGGTGAGCACCTCGGACCAGTTCCACGTTTACGCGTTCGACGCGAAAGACGGCAAAGAACTTTGGGCGCAACACCACGCCATGGGCCGGAACCACCACGGCGGCGCGATCCAACATCCGGTGATCAACAACGGTATCGTGTATGCGGAGCCACAAGCGTACGCGCTCCAAACCGGTGAGAAACTCGACATCAAAATGCCCGATCGACGCGGGTGCGGGGCCATGTCGGCCTCGGCCAACGCCATGTTCTTCCGTCACCATTTCCACGGGATGTGGGACCTGCGCAAAGACGAGAAGAGGCAGTTCTTGGGTTTGCGGTCGGGGTGTTGGATGGGGTTGATCTCGGCGGGGGGTGTCGTGCTCGCTCCCGAAAGCAGCGCGGGCTGCCATTGTACGCATCCGATTCAGGCGTCGATCGCGCTGGTCGACCGTAGCGGGCGGATCACGTTCGACCGGTAGGGTGTGTTTCCGCGAAACCCGGTTTTCAGAGGGCGGAAGACGCGGAGCGGGGTTACGACTGGCGGCGGTCGATGAAGAGGCTGTTCCCGGGGATGGATTTGGCCTTCTTCTTGGCTTCCGCGCAGAGGGTCGCTACTTCCAGGAAGCGCGTGAAGGAGTGGCGTGACATATCCACGCCCGCCATGCTGATCGTCATCAGAGGAAAGGTCTGTGTACGGCCTTGGCGATCTTTCGATTCGATGCAGCCTCTCGCCACATCTTCTGGGGTGTAGTGCTGAGGGATGCCTCGTTCGAAGCGGCGCGCGATTTCGTCTCCAACGGTTCGGGCATGAATGGACGGAACGATATAGACGAAATCGTCCCCTCCGATATGGCCCACGAACGAACCTCGCCCGCTCTTTTCCTCGATCGCGCGGAGAAGCGTTTGCCCCGTGAATCGAAGGATGTCGTCGCCTTTCGAGAAACTGTACTTGTCATTGTACGCTTTGAAATTGTCCAAGTCGCAATAGACGACGCTCACGGGGTAGTCTTTCGCAATCGCCTCATTGACTCTTTCGGCGATGATCCGATTGCCTGGGAGGCCGGTTAGCGGGTTGGCATCCAACGCGAAATCCCGCAGCCGGTCGAGTTTGAGCGACAGGGCGGTGAAGATGGCTACGGTAAAGCCGAAGACAGTGAGAACGACCCAGAAGATGATGCGGTATGTGTGATAGGCCTCTTCCGCATCGACCATCGTGGTGAGGCCGAACCCTCGTTCATCATTCCAAAACC
>CAYTDF010000127.1:0-10144 GCA_964436365.1 uncultured bacterium
GCACGCCGCTATCGCCCGCGGTGATGGAGATCACATCGAAGCGCACATTCCATCCTTCGGTCAAAGAACGTTCCGCCAGATAGCGTTCGGCGGTACGAAAAATCGCCTTTTGCTTCATCTTACCGATCGTCTCGAAGGGTTCACCATACTCCGCGCCCTGCCGAAACCGTACTTCGACAAAAACAATCGTATCCGCGTGGCTGGCGATAATATCGATCTCGCCGCGAAACGCGCGGTAGTTCCGCTCCCAAATCTTGAACCCGGCCTCTTCCAGAAAACCTGCGGCGCAGTCCTCCGCTTCCATACCGATCTGAATCGTGGGCCGTTCCGGCGTAACCGAACGGGACCGGGCTTCCGAAAGCAGACGCTTCACCCGGTCGTGCAACACCAAAAACTCGTCCTCGCTCAGAGACCGCCGGGCCTCGGTCACCTTCTCCAGCAACGCAGCCAGAGTCTTAACGTTTTGCCGCCGGGCGAGCCGCTTGTGAAGCGCAGTGAACTCCTTGCTAGTCGGGGGGACAAGCAGACATTCGGACACGCCCTTGAACGAACTCCGATGGATGGAGCAAGAGCCAAAGACACGCAACGCGGCCTTGTGGTAGGCCGTCGGGTACCCTTTGTGCAGATCCAGCCCGTACTGCGGAAATTGCTGGTGATACGAATCCATGATCCGATCCCGCACGACTTTGGCTACGATGGACGCCGCCGCGATGCTCAGCGAACGCTGGTCGCCTTTCACCAAAGCTTCACCGTCCTGCAAGATCGGCGGCATCTTGTTGCCGTCGACCAGCACGTATCCGGGAGACGGTTCCAGACCGTCCACCGCGCGCCGCATGGCCTCCAAACTGGCCTGAAGAATGTTCGTATCGTCGATCTCGACGGGTGAGACAGAAGCGGCGTAATAGGCGACGGCTTCCCGGACAATGAGATCGTAGAGGCGGTTTCGGGCGCGGGCGGTGAGCTGTTTTGAGTCGCGCACGCCTCCAGCGAGGTGCGCGCTCGGCGCTTCGGGCAGCAACACCGCGGCCGCGACAACCGGGCCCGCGAGCGGTCCCCTCCCGGCTTCGTCCACCCCGGCGATGGCTTGGTAGCCCTCCGCGCGGAGTTCGTCTTCACGCTGTTGTGTCGGTCCGGACTTCTCTGTCATCACACCCGCACTATAGCACTTTCGGACAGAGAGCGCCGCTCGAGGAACGGGAGGCCCGGAGCGCCGAAGATCACTCGGGATGTTGGCGAGGGGTGATCGACTTCAGGACACCGAGAAGGATCGACTTGTCGTAGGCGGCGCTGAGGTCTTCACGGGTCAGGATGCCCAGCACGCGGTTCTCGTCATCCACAACCGGGAGGCGCGAGAGATGGGAGCGATTCAGCCGCCGTAGCGCGTCGCCGAGGTTGTCGTTCTGGGTGGCGGGACGCACCGTCACCCGCATCACGTCTTTGGCGATCAAGACCATGCTCAGTTCGGGTTCGCTGATGTAGGCCCCCAGATCGTCGCCGACCACTGTGCCGATCAGGCGTTGCTCCTCATCGACCACGGGGATGATGAACTGCGGCGTCTCCATCAGAATACGCCGGAGTTCGGCCAACGGCGCGTGCGGCGGAACAACGGCCACATCCGCCTTGAGCACGCTGGTGATGGGGATGGCCCGAAGGCGCAAACCCTCCCGGCCCTCGTGGAGTTCGATACCCCGCCGGGAGAGCGCGTAGGTATCCAACGATTCCGGCTCGATGGCGCGTGTCAACCAGGTGGCGATGACACTGGCGAACATAATCGGCAGGATGACGCTATACGAATCGGTCACCTCGAACAGGAGAAAGATTCCGGTCAGCGGCGCGTGGTTGACGGCGGCCAGCATGGCGCCCATCCCCACCATGGCGAACTGCGGCGCGGCATCTGCCGAAATCCAACCTGGGGCGATCTGGTGCAAAAGCATCTCCACTCCCGCACCCAGGGCCGCACCCGAAAAAAGGCAGGGACCGAACATCCCTCCCGAATACCCGACGCCCAACGACCATCCGGCAATGAGAGCTTTGCTGAGCGCGAAGACCAGCAACACCCACGCCGTGTGCGTGATCCAGATCATCCGCTCCGACAGAACGTCCGCCTCGCTCCCTCGAAGAAGAACGCTGATGATACGGTCGCCCGTCCCTAGCAGTTCCGGCTCGGCCAACCCGATGGCGGCCAGCCCCAGCCCGCCCACAGCCAGATGCCACGTCCAAGGCAGCCGGATCGAGTTCGCCAGCGCCCGAACACCGTGAAATCCACGGATAAACAGCACCGAGCCGATCCCCACAGCCAGCCCCAGCAACGCGAAACCGAGCAGTCCCCCCGCCGCTTCGGTCGAGAAAACGCCCGGTGCATAGAGCGATTCTTTCCCCGCCAAACCGCGCGAAACCGCGACTCCGGTTCCTGAAGCGATCACGACCAGAATAATGCCGCTCAAATCGAACGCGCCCAGCAGGACAATCTCCATCGCGAAGAAGACTCCCGCCAACGGGGCGTTGAACAGCGAGGCCACAGCGGCCGCGGTACCGCAAGCGATGAAGGTTTTCGTCTGCCCGCTAGAGGCGCGAAGCCCGCGGCTGGCGCTCGAACCGACCGCGCCGCCCAGCGCCGCCACCGGTCCTTCCAAACCCACAGAAGCCCCACCGGCGATACTCACCAGGGGGTGGTCACGAATCGCGTGGGGATACTCGTGGCGCTGATCGTGCCGCCCTTCAGGTTCACGTTCGCCAGGTAGTCCGGGAAGGTATAGCCGCTCAAGTCCCGTCGCAGGCCGGAGATCGACAACACCCGGTACAACAAGATCAACAGTCCGGCGGCCACGAGTGGAAAAGCCAACCACAGCCAAGTCTCGGCCTGGATGTGGTTCCGGAACTCCTGGGCCGCCTCAACCGCAAACCGAAGTCCCACACCCAGCCCACCCGCGAGCAGACCCACCAAAGCGGCGAGCAGACCCACCAAAGCGGCGAGCAGACCCACCAAAGCGGCGAGCAGAATCTCCATGGTGGTCTCGGTCAGTTCGAGATACCGATAGGTCTCTTCTTCCAAACGTAAGATCAGATGTCGCAGAGAGAGCGCAGGCATAAGCGCAGCATCATCAACGGGAGAGGTTACCGTCAAGTGTTCCCGGTCATTCGCCGGACTCCGCGTCCAACGACCAATGTGCGGAGATGCTTCAGTTTCAGGGTGACGGGTTGAGACACACCGGAGACGAATCCCGGTTTCGGGCTTGTGTGGCTTGCGCGTTCCTCGCCAACCTCCGTACACTCTCGTCAAGTAATACTCCACGAGGGATCTATAGGGTCGAGGATGTACGTTTCAATCTCTTCTTATATATGGCTCTCCCGGCGTTTCGGTGAGGGGCTACCGTTGGTGACCGACTACGGCTTCGATGCCGTGGAAGTTTTCGCCACGGAGAAGCATTTTAACGTAGACGATCCGGTCGCGGTCGAACAAGCCGGACGGGCGTTACGGGATCTCGCCATCACCCGGGTCAGCATGCACGCGCCGAAACTCGGTGTGGACATCTCCTCCCCCTACGATGAGGAGCGCCGCGAGTCGCTCGAACGTGTCTTTCGAACCATCGACATTGCCACGCTGCTTTCCGCGAACATCGTCACGGTTCATCCGAGTGGAATCGAAGGCGAGGAGAGCGACCGGGACCGGCGTTGGCCCGCATTCCGAAACAGTGTCAAGGAACTCGGGACGTACGCCGCCGACCGGGGTGTGGTGCTGGCCATCGAAAACCATCCCTACCCCCTCTTTGCCAGCAACCCCGTCGAGCTCGCGGAGCAGATCGCCGAGTTCGACTTGGAGAACATCGGCCTCTGTTTGGATTTGGGACACGCCTTTGTCAGTCGGCAGCTCACCGCGACCATCGACGAGGTCAGCCCGGTTCTCGTCTCGGTGCAAGCCAGTGACAACCGAGGCCACACCGACGATCATCTGCTACCTGGAAAAGGTCTTCTGCCCTGGCCGGAAGTTTTGCGTAAGCTCGAGTCCATCGACTACACCGGTCCTTTCGTCATGGAAGTCAAAGATGGACGCGCGCCCCGGCCGATCCTGGAAGATCTGGTCGACTTCTCCATCCAGATGGGCCTCAACGGCATCGGGCAGCTCTCCTCCATGGTCTAGACGGTTTCTCAACGGTCTCTTCCCTTCGCAGAGGCCAAGATCCTCCGCCCCCAAAGATTGGGGGAGGCTGGGAGGGGTTGAAGAGAAATCGCTCGTGGCTCAGCGTTCTTCAAACGGACAGTCATTTTGGAAGATACACGATCTCCGCTACTCTTCTGGTGGAGTCGAGCGGAGCCCCTGCTTTCATTCAAGAAGTCTCGGGCACCCAATAAAGACATCGATGAATGTTTCTTCCGTCGGGGCGTACAGAGTGCCCTGGAGGAAAGAGGAATAAGGCCACTGGAGGTTTTTGATGAATTTTCTGCATTTGGTATTCGATTTACGCCACCGGCAAGGATTGCGGGCGGCAATGATGGGCTGTTGTTTGGCATTGGTCTTGTCGTCGTGCGCAGGTCTGGGCAAACGGCCCCAACCTCCGGTGCGCACCGGTGGAGTTGTTTCGCTCTTCAATGGCGAGGACCTTTCCGGCTGGGTAAAGATGGGTCCTTCCGAGAGTTTCGCGGTGAAGGACGGCTGCATTCTCAGCACGGGAAAAGGACTGTTTCCGGCCTGGCTGCGGACAGAGCGTGAATACGAGAACTTCGAACTCTCGTTTGAGTGGCGTTATGACGGCTGGTCCGAAGGCGGGGTCTTCATCCATGCGCCGCTCGATGGGCCGGGATCGAAGATGGGCGAGAAGCTCTACCTCTTCTACACCAGCAACAACACGCCTCTCCGCTCGGCGGGCGCGATCTACGATATCGCCGCCCCCACGGAGCACGCCATCAACTCCAAGGGCAAGTGGAATCGTTGCCAAATTCTCTGTGACTGGCCGATGTTACGGGTCACGATGAACGGCACCGTCGTCCAAGACCTCGACATGGAGAAGCACGAAGAACTCAAATACCGTCTACGGAGCGGCTACATCGGCATCGAGAGCCTGGGCACCAAGGGTTTCTACCGCAACCTGAAGGTCCGCGAGCTCCCCAGCAAAGAATCCTGGACCGATCTGCTCGCCGGGGGCCTGGACTCGTTCACATTCTACGAGGGCGGCAAGAAACCTTGGACCTTGGAAGGCGATCTGCTCACCGGGAAAGCCATCAACGGCTACGCCATCACCAAGCAGCGCTATGAGGGCCCCTTCGAAATGCAGGTCTGGGTCAGAACCACTCAGAACGGCAACGGCGGGATTTTCTACCGTTGGGACGATGTCGGTCAGGATGTGAACAACCGCGGCCGCGGACCCGAAATTCAGGTCTACAACGTCGAGGGGTGCAGCAACACCACCGGGAGTCTCTACAACGTTGTTCCGGCGTCCCGAGTGGTCACGCGTGACAACGAGTGGTTCCTGATGCAGGTTTTCTCCGACGGCCCACGCACAATGGTCCGCGCCAACGGAGAGTTGATGTGCGAGAGTTCAACCTTGAAACCGCCCCACAACGGCCGCATCGCTTTCCAGCAACACACACCTGGAGCGACCGTCGAGTTCCGGAACCCACGAATCAAGAAACTCGTGAACTGGAAATGGTAACGCACGATCCGCGCAGAACCGGAGAGCGATCGCTGGACCTGCTTCTGGTCTACTCGCTCCCGAATCAGGTATTCCAAGTCCCGCGTCCCCGAGTGGATTTGAGCCGCTAGGCTCGGATTTGTATCGAGGGGCGCGAATATTCCGATATTATCCCGGGAAGGACCTCTGACGAGTTTCGGGTACGGTGATCGGTGATGGCAGCACAGACGGAGCCATGCGACAGCGGGAAAAGGGCGCTCATGCAAGAAGCCCTCGATCTCGCCGCACGGGGGCGCTACACCACCGCGCCCAACCCCCGGGTGGGCTGTATCGTCGCCCGGCTGGACTCATCCGGCGAGTACGAGGTGCTCGGCCAGGGCTATCACCACCGCGCGGGGGAGCCGCACGCCGAAGTGCTGGCTCTCCGTGAGGCGGGCGCGGCGGCTCGCGGGGCCACAGCCGTCGTGACGTTGGAGCCGTGCTCGCACCATGGGCGAACGCCTCCCTGCTGTGATGCCTTGCTCGAGGCGGGAATCGCCAACGTGATCGCCGCCACCATCGACCCATTCCCGGAGGTCGCCGGGGAGGGGTTGGAGAGGCTCGCCGCCCACGGGGTAACGGTCGAACGAGGCTGTCTGGAAACCGAGGCCCGCTGGCTGAACCGTGGCTTCGTATCCCGCTTTTTGCGCCATAGACCGTGGGTCACACTCAAGGTCGCCGTCAGCCTGGATGGCCGGATTGCCACCCGAACCGGGGATTCACGTTGGATCACCGGGCCGGACTCCCGAGCCATCGTCCATCGGCTCCGAGCCGAGTCCGATGCGGTCATGGTCGGTGCGGGAACGTTTCGCGCTGACGATCCCCGCTTGACCGCCCGAGATGCCAATCTCAGCGTCACACCCGAACCCACCCTGCGGGTCATTCTCGCCGGAAGCAAGCCGCTGCCCGAGCACCCGAGGATACTCGATGCCCCCGACCCCATCCTTCTGATCGGCGGCGAACGGCTGGAGTCCGGCTGGCCCGGAATCGAGATCTTCCGCGCGGAGGAATCGGCCGATCCGGCGAAACCGGGAAGGCGGCTGGACTTGGGCATGGCCTTGCGGGCGCTCGCCGAACGGCAGGTGGGAACGCTTCTTGTCGAAGGCGGAACGACCCTGGCCACGGAGCTTCTCGAGGCCGACTGGGTGGACGAACTGCTGGTTTTTGTGGCTCCGGTACTGATCGGAGGGGAGAAAGCGACGAGTTTCTTGGAGGGGAGGGGCGCGAAATCGATGAAAGACGCCCTCCGCCCTCATCTCATCGAGCGGCGCTCTCTCGAACGGGACGTCCTATTCCACCTCACGCTCCGAACCCCTTCCGCCTTGGGGCTCTCCGCCGATGAAGCCTGGCCGGAGAACCTCCTCGGGCTCCCCTGGTGAGCATCGGCCGAAACCGCTTAAAGTGACAAGCTGACACGTCAACCAATAGCGTGCGCTGGACAATCTTCTGTCCACCCTCGGTTCTCCGTATACTGCTCACGCGTTTCTTGAGAGTTTCTTCCGCCCGGAGACAACTTTTGGGAGACACGTAAATACGCGGACGGGGGTCGTGTGGTGTTCACCGGAATCGTTCGAAGCATCGGAACACTCGCCGCGCGGACACTTGGCGGACAAGACGGACGACTGGTCATTCGTTGTCCGGAGATTGTCTCCCAGGTTGAACTCGGCTCCAGTATCTGCACCAGCGGGGTCTGTTTGACCGCGACCAAGATCACCGGCGAAGGTTTTGAGGCCGATCTGTCGGGAGAAACCCTCGTCAGAACGACTCTGGGAAAACTCCCGATCGGGGGCAAGGTTAACATCGAGCCTTCGTTACGCGTCGGCGACGAGGTTGGGGGGCATTTCGTCTCCGGCCATGTGGACGCGGTCACGAGAATCCTCGCCTTGGAGCGCGGGGGGGATTCCTGGGACCTGAGTCTAGAGTTGCCCGACACGATTGCCCGGCTTGTGGCGGAGAAAGGTTCCGTCGCGATCGACGGCATCAGTCTGACGGTGGCGCGTCTGGAAGCGGCGCGTTTTTCCGTTGCGGTGGTGCCGTTCACCTACGATAACACGACATTGTCCGGCAAGCGGCCGGGCGACGAAATCAACCTGGAAGCGGATATGTTGGCGCGCTATGTGGAGCGCATGCTCTCCCCCGTGCTAGCGAAAAAAAAGAAGAAAGAAAGTTCGGAATCCATCACGGAAGCGCTCCTCTACGATCACGGGTTTGTCGACTGATCGAGCGCCCTGAACCCCCCAACCGAACGATTACCTGGAAAAATGTTGAAAGAAAACCAGAATAGCCAAGATTCAGATGTGTTTATCAATGTCGATGAAGCCGTGCGGAGAATCCGCAACGGTGAGTTGATTATCGTTGTCGACCATGAGGACCGTGAGAACGAGGGCGATTTGATCTGCGCGGCGCAGGCCATGAGCCCCGAGAAGCTGAACTTCATTCTGCAGTACGCGCGCGGTTTGATTTGTGTCCCCATGGAGCGCGAGCGGCTGGACCTGCTGAACATCCCGCCCATGGTCACCGACAACACCGCGCTGCACGGCACCGCGTTCCATGTCAATGTCGACGCGGTCGAGGATTGCACGACCGGCATTTCCGCGGCGGACCGCGCCAAAACCATCCAAGTGCTGGCCGACCCCAAAGCCACGTCGGAAAGCCTGGCCCGGCCGGGCCATATCTCCACCCTCTGCGCGGCCGATGGCGGCGTCTTGCGGCGTTGGGGCCATACCGAAGCGGTCGTCGATCTGGTCAAGATGGCCGGATTCATGCCCGCCGGTGTCCTCTGCGAAATCCTCAACGAAGACGGCACCATGGCGCGGATGCCCGAGCTGCAGAAGCTGGCCAAGGAACACAACTTAGGAATCTTGACCATTCCGGCGCTCATCGAGCATCGCCACCGCACAGAGAATCTCGTCAAGTGTGAAAGCCTCATCAATTTCCCCACCAAGTACGGGGTCTTCCAGCTGCACCACTACACCACCCAGGTCGACAAACTCGACTACCTGGCCTTGGTGAAGGGCGACGTCACCACGGACGAACCCGTACTTGTCCGCGTCCACTCCAAGTGTTTGACCGGCGAGGTGCTCTCTTCCCTACGTTGCGATTGTCAGGACCAGCTGATCACGGCCATGCGCCAGATCGAGGACGTTAGACGGGGAGTCTTGTTGTACATGCCCCAGGAAGGACGGGGGATCGGCCTCAAGAACAAGTTGAAGGCCTACGCGCTCCAAGACGGGGGTATGGATACGGTGGAGGCCAACGAGCATCTCGGGTTCGCCGCCGACGCGCGCGATTACGGGCTGGGCAGTCAGATTCTCGCCGATTTGGGGATACGGAGGATCGACCTTCTCACCAACAATCCCCGCAAGATGATTGGCCTGGAGGGTTACGGTCTCGAGATCGTCAACCGCGTCCCCATCGAGGTTGGACCTTGCGAGCACAACGTCCGCTACCTCAACACCAAGCGTGAGAAGTTGGGCCATTTCCCGTTCAGCGATGAGAGCAACGGCGTCGTAACTCCCTGAACCAAACCCGACTGGCACAGGCGTCCCAACCCCGGGAAAGCACAAATCCGGGTGGCATAGGCATCCTGCCTGTGCGAAAACATAGTCTTCTTCAAATTGGAGACTACGGGCTTCCAGTCTGCACGTGGGCGCACAGTGCCCAAACTACGTATTATCCCCTATCTCGTGTTCCTGAGTAGCCGAGCGTAGCGAGGCCAAACCCAGAATTTCGGTTCGAAGGGCGCGGGGTTCTGCCGTACAGATTCCTCCTTCCCCGCCCCACCTGAGAGCCGTGAGGACTCGTGCTACTCTATTGGCATGAAACGATTCAGAACCTACGTCATCATCGCCTCCGTTTCGTTCCTCGCCGGAGTCCTCTGCGGTAACTGGAGCGAGACGGGGAAATCCCTGGACTTGGACGAGTTCCTCTCCGGGGCGTCGGAAAAGCTCGATCGGCTCCCCCGCGCGGACCTGGAAGCCGTCTTCGACCGCACCCGCCAACTGCTCGAAAAATTACCGGAAGCCGACCTTTCGAGTCTCCCCGACCTTCCAGACCTGCCCAACCTCCGTCTGCCGAGCGGCAGCCCGGTTGAAGTCGATGACAGTTCGATCTGCCCGGTCATCAAGATCGTCGATGGCGACACGCTCGACGTTACATACAAAGGCGAAACCGAACGCATACGAATGCTCTGCATCAATACCCCCGAACGCGGCAGGCCCGGCTACGCCGAAGCCACCAACGCGCTCCGAAAGCTCGTCGAGAGAGGCGCGGTCCGTCTAGAGTTCGAGAAACCCGGAAAAGAAGAGCGCGGCGGCTACGGCCGGTTGCTGGCCTACCTGTATGTGGACGATCTCAACGTCAACGTCGAAATGGTCCGGCTCGGCTGGTCCAAGCATTTCACCAAGTACGGACGCGGAAAATACGCCCACCTCTTCGGCCTCGCGGAACAGGAAGCGAAGTCCGACCGACGCGGCGTC